>PKYW01000065.1 GCA_003132805.1 Candidatus Dormiibacterota bacterium
CCATCGTCCCGAGCTTCACGAGATGACACTCGGGAGCGTGCTCGTGCAGCGCGAAGAGCAAGTTGAGCGTGCCCGCGACGTTGTTGAGCTGGGTCATCACCGCGTGCTCGCGGTCGATCATCGAGAACGGTGCGGAGCGCTGCTCGGCGAAGTGCACGACCGCGTCCGGCTTGGTGGATGCGATCAGCTCGGCGAGGGCATCAGCGTCGGTGAGGTCGAGCAGGCGCCATTCGATGTCGCCTCGGCCCAGCTCGCGCCAGCGCTCGACACGGCGCTCCATCGTGGAGATCGGGATCAGCGACGAGGTGCCGCACTCGAGATCCCAGCGACGCCGGACGAGGTTGTCGACCGCGATCACGCGGTAGCCCTGGCTGGACAGGTGCATTGCCTGTGGCCAGCCGAGATAGCCGTCCGCGCCGAGCACGATCACCGTTCTGTTGCGCATGCAAGAAGCTCCTGGGGAGTGATTGAGACCCTGCGACCTTCGCGAAGAAGAGCTTTCGAAGGGATTATGAACTGGGATTATGCCTACCCGATCACTCAATTGGCCATCTCGAACCTCACGGCGTGCGCAGGATTGCCACCCTGAGCGAGTCGATCCCGATCACCGCGGTGGCGATGATCAGGGCGGTTCCGACCACGAATCGAGCCCGGGGCGCGAGCCAGCGGGCGATGATCGAACCAGCCCAGACCATGGCAGTTGCGGGCAGCGCCACGGCGACAAAGAGATAGCGGGACTGCGGTTGGAGATCGAAGAGCACGCTGTTCAAGATCCACTCGCCAACCAAGAACGCGCTGATCGCCAAGGAGATGACGGCAAGCTGCCGGCTCGTCCGATCCCAGCCTGACCACTGGCGGATGGCCTGCCACGCAGCGACGGCGAGAACGATCACCACGATCGCGAAGACCACCGCGATCAGGATCCGGATGGGGAACGAGCGAATGAGCGGCCCGCCGTCGGCCCGTTCCGGACCGAAGAGACTTCGCACAGCCCCGGAAGCGAACGCCTTGGCTTCTCCAAGAGAGCGGAGGTATGGGTGCGTTGTCGTCAGGGGCTGGAGTGGCGGTACGAGCGTGTGAAAGGTGATGAAGTTGCGCACGAACCACCACCCCCCGATCGCGGCAGCGGGCACGACGGCGATCGCCACGTCGGCAGGCCGGATCCGGCTCGCGAGGCGCATCCCGATGGCGACGGCGAGTACCGCGACGAGGAGCCAGTCCGTCTCCTTGCTCAGTAACCCGATTCCGGCCGCGATCCCGCAGACGAGCAGCAACTTCCGCGACGGCGACTCTGAGCGGAGTACCCGGGCGATGCACCAGAGCAGACCTGCGCCGGCGGTCCACGCCAGCACGTCGTCCGAGAACGAGGCGCTCACCGCCACGGTGATCGGGAAGGACGCTGTGATGACGCCCGCACCGACCGCGATGGCTGGGCGGCCGGGAACGAGTTCCCGCGCGACTGCCATGACCAGCGCGATGGTCGTGACCCCGAGCGCGACGGACATCAGGCGTAGCGCGGTGAGCGAGCCCCCCGCCTTGATGATCAGCGCGCCGAGGAGGTAGTAGAGCGGCGGTTGCTGCTTCTCGGTGAAGTGCGCTCCCGGCAACTGCGCATGGTTTGCAATCAGTTGCGCGTAATGCAGGTGGTACATCTCGTCGGCGTTCTGGAGTGGCGGTACCAGCAACGCATACGTCACCGCGACTGCGGCAAAGACAGTGAGCGTGACGATGACGGCCAGTGTCCAGCGACGTTTGTACACGCGGTCATGTGGTCTCATCTCAAAGCTTTCGGGAGGATGTCGATATCCGGATATCGATGGAATTGAGCCGGAGTCGGGTCAAAAGGGGGACAATCACCAGTCGTGTCGACCTCGGGTTCTGCTCGCCGCGGGCGTCTGCTCCGTGCGGCGATCACCAGCGTCGTCACCGTCCTGGTGCTCCTGCTCGTGTGGCACCTGTTCGGCGGCAACCATCTCCGCTGGCAGGGCATCAGCCTCTCCTTTGGATCGATCGCGCTCGCCGCTTTTGGCGCCGCCTGCTTCCTGGTAGGCCGGGCGTGGCGGTTCGGGGCACTCCTGCCGAGGCGCAAAGGGAGCTCGCGTGAGTTGCTCGGAGCCACGGCGGCATCATGGGGGGCCGGCTTGCTGCTCCCGGGTCCATCGGCCGATGTCACCTTCGTCGCCCTGGCCCGAACCCGGTTCGGCGTGGGCGTCGCGAGAGGGTCCGGCAGTGCCATCGTGGCGCGCATCCTCGACGTTGTCAGCCTCTCGCTGATCGCGGTTGTCGCAGCGTTCCTTGCCGGGTCCAACATCCACCCCGCGGTGATCCTCGCCGCAGCGCTTGCCTTCGCCGTCGGTGTCGGGGTGCTGCTCTCGCTGATCATCCCGGGGCCGCGGACGCTGGTGACCAGGCTGGCAGGCCGCATTCCCCGGCTCGCCGGCCTCGCCGCCAGAGCGGAATCCGAGCTCGATGTGCTCAATAGCCGGGCACGCTGGGCGAACCTGATCGGGAGCACCATCTTCTGCCGGGTCGCCACGGTGATCCAGTACGCGGCGCTGATGAGCATGGTCGGGCTGCACCTGGGGTTCTGGCAGACCTGGTTCGTCCTTTCGATCCGAACCCTGCTGCTGACCATCCCGATCCAGGGGATCGCGGGCATCGGCACGGGCCAGGCCTGGTGGGCCGGAGCGCTCCTGCTCGAAGGCGTCAACGGTTCCCTCGCCGTCGCTGCCGGCCTGACCCTGCAGGCCATCGATCTCGCAGTGTCGCTGCCGGTTGCGGGCATCGGGAGCACGCTGCTCTTCCGCCGCCATCGGGATCCGTCCGACGCTGAGCCGGAACAGGCCGACGCCACGGCCACCGAGAACCCGGGCGTCGACGTGGTGGGTGCGCCCACTCCGCCGTCGCGCGAGCCTATCCACGCCGCCTGAGACGGCTGCCGCAACTCATCACCACTTGAGGAGGCGCACGCATGCCTTTGATCGATCGCGACGGTGAGTATGACGTCGTCGTCATCGGGGCCGGGTCGACCGGCGAGAACGTCGCGGGGCGGGTCACCAGAGGCGGCCTGAGCTGCGCGATCGTCGAGAACGAGCTGGTCGGCGGTGACTGCTCGTACTGGGCCTGCATGCCCAGCAAGGCCTTGTTGCGGAGCGGACAAGCGTTGCGCGCTGCGCTTGCCGTCGACGGCGCCCGTCAGGCGGTGACGGGGACCATCGACAGTCCCGCGGTGCTTCAGCGGCGAGACAAGTTCACGTCTCACTGGAAGGACGACGGGCAGGTCAAATGGCTCGACGACCACAAGATCGACCTCGCGCGAGGCAGAGGACGGCTCGCCGGCGAGCGCCGGGTCACCGTCACTCCCCACGAAGGAGCCGAATACACGATCAGCGCCCGCCATGCGGTGGCGCTCTGCACGGGCAGCCGGTCATCGATGCCGCCGATCCCCGGCATCGAGACCGCTGACGTCTGGACGAGCCGCGAGGCCACCAGCGCCCAGGCGGTCCCGCGCCGCCTGGTCATCGTCGGCGGCGGCGTGGTCGCCTGCGAGATGGCGGATGCCTGGCGCAGCCTCGGCAGCGAGGAGGTCACGCTCATCGTCCGCGAGAGCCGCCTGCTCGAGAGCACCGAGGATTTCGCGGGTGAGGCGGTTCTCGCCTCCTTCAAAGAGCGAGGCATCGCTGTCCTCTTCGAGAAGGCCACCCTGAGGGTGACGAGGGCCGCAAACGGCGAGGTCTCCGCGGAGATCGCCGATCTCCCCGGTGGTAACCCACAGACGCTCGTCGGCGATCAGCTCCTGGTGGCCACCGGCCGCGCGCCGCGGACCGATGCGATCGGCCTCGACACGGTCGGGCTCCGCCCCGGGTCGTGGCTCACCGTGGACGACACCTGCCGGGTCGAAGGGGGCAGCGACTGGCTCTACGCCGCCGGCGACCTCAACCACCTGGCCCTCCTCACCCACATGGGCAAGTACCAGGCGCGCGCGTGCGGCGACGCGATCGTCGCCCGGGTCAAGGGCGAGCTCCAGGGGGATCCGCCACCCTGGTCGCAGTACGCGGCGACTGCCGACCGCAGCGCCATTCCCCAGGTCGTGTTCACCGACCCCGAGGTGTCGGCGGTGGGCCTCACCCACGCGGCTGCCGTCGCGGCCGGCTTGAACGTCCGGGCCGTCGACTATGAGATCGGCGACGTCTCCGGCGCAGGGCTGGTCGCCGACGGGTACACCGGCCACGCCCGCATGGTCGTCGACGAGGATCGCAAGGTCATCGTTGGCATGACCTTCACCGGCCCGGGCGTCGGAGACCTCATCCACGCCGCGACAGTCGCGGTGGTCGGTGAGGTGCCGCTCGACCGGCTCTGGCACGCCGTCCCGTCATACCCGACGGTCAGCGAGATCTGGCTAAGGCTGCTCGAGACGTACGGCCTGTAGGTCGCAAGCGCGTCGGCTCCCCGGGCACGCCCGGGTTTGACAGGTAACTAGCTAGTTACGTATGCTTGGGCGATGGATGACGTCTTTCGGGCCCTCGCCGACCCGACCCGCCGCGATCTCCTCGATCGCCTGTTCGAGCAGGACGGGCAGACGCTCCGTGCCCTGGCAGCGGACTACCCGATGACGCGCATCGGCGTCATGAAGCATCTGCAGGTCCTGGAAGACGCCCGCCTGGTGGTGACCAAGCGCCGCGGCCGCGAAAAGCTGCACTTCCTCAACCCGATCCCCATCCGCCTCGTCCACGACCGTTGGGTGAGCAAGTACGCCGAGCCGTGGGTGGCAGTTCTCAGCGATATCAAACAGGAGTTGGAGAGAACCATGGAAAAAGTCTTCGAGATCTACATTCGCACCACACCGGAGCGTCTCTGGGAGGTCATCACCGACAGCGAGCTCCGCACCAAATTTCAGTTCGGCAATCGCATCGAGTCGACATGGGCCCCGGGGTCGGAGTACCGGGTCATCAACCCGCGCGCGAGCGGTCCTCTCATCGAAGGGGAAAACATTGAGGTCAATCCGCCACGCCGGTTGGTGCAGACCGCTCGTGCGCTGTGGGGCGACGACGTGGTGCAGGAGGGCACGACGCGGGTGACGTGGGAGATCGAGCCGGTGGGCGATTCGTGTCGACTCACCGTCACTCACGACCAGTTGCGCGAGGGCGCGAACTCGCAGCTCTTCGGAGGCTGGCCAATGATCCTCTCGGGGCTCAAGACGTGGATCGAAACGGGAGAGGTGCTCACCACCCCCGGATCGTTGATGTACGCACAGCAGAACCGGGAGGAGCGGTGATGACTCAGACGGGAAACCCCAGTGGCATCAAGGACATTCGGACGGTCGGCATCCCAGTCGGCGACCAGGAGCAGGCGTTGGCCTTCTACCTCGAAACACTCGGCTTCGAGAAGCGCCTCGACGTTCCCATGGGCGCGGGCGCCCGGTGGATTGAAGTCGCACCGCCGCATGCGGCGACGACGATCGCGCTGATTCGAGCGCATGATGGCCTGTCTTCCGGTGTCGAGACCGGCATCCGGCTCACGACGCCTGACGCCGATAGGATCCACTCGAACTTTCTTGCGCACGGCGTCGACGTCGACGACGTGCTGAGCTGGCCAGGGACGCCGCCGATGTTTGCGTTCCGCGATCAGGACGGCAACGGACTCGAGATCATCGAGGTGCACGCGCAGTGACAGCGTTGGACAAGCAGTTCACCGCGGCGCTGCAGAAGAGCCCGAGCAAGGGCGGTTGGACGTACGTCGTGATGCCGGGCTCAGCGGAGTTCTTCGGGACCCGAGGGCTGGTGAAAGTTCGCGGCACGGTCGATCATCAGCCGTTCCAGAGTGCCTTCATGGCACTGGGCGACGGGACGCACAAGTTGCCGATCAAGGCAGACCTGCAAAGCACCATCGGCAAGAGCGCAGGCGATGTGGTGACCGTTCACCTTACCGAGCGGTGCTGACCCCTCGGTTAGTTTCCGCGTGACCTCTTGAGGAGGCGCCTCGGTCAGTTGCCGATGTGGTTGGCCGGGACCGCACCCATCTTGCCGGCCTGGTAGTCGGCAAGCGCCTGGGCGATCTCGGCGTGCGTATTCATCACGAACGGGCCGTAGTGCGCCACGGGCTCGCGGATGGGCTGGCCGCCGAGGATCAGCACGTCGAGGTTGGGATGGCGGCTCTCCTGGTGGGTCGACGCGGTCGCGGTGATCACATCGCCGGCGCCCAGCGCCGCGAGCTGCCCTGACTCGATCGGACGCCGCTCCTCACCCACTGTCCCGCTGCCCGAGAGCACGTAGATCAGTGCGTTGAAGTCACGCGGCCATGGCAGCACGAGGCGCGCGCCGGGGCTCACCGTCACATGTGCCAGCGAGATCGGAGTGTAGGTAACGCCAGGCCCGCGATGGCCGGCGACCTCACCTGCGATGACCCGCAGCAACGCGCCGCCGTCGTACGAGGTCAGGAGCGCGACGTTCCCGGCGCGGATGTCCTGGTAGCGGGCTGGAACCCACTTCTGAGCGGCAGGGAGGTTGACCCAGAGCTGGAAGCCGTGGAANNTCGACCTCGCCCATCTGGTCCATATGGATGAAGGGATCGATCAGCGCGGGGTCTGTGCCGGCGAATGCGCGGTGCACGGGGAATCCTTCGCCCTCAAAGCCGCGCGGCGCGGTGTTGACGCTGATCACCGGGCGAAAGGTGGACGCCGCCGGGTCCGGTTGCGGGATGTGCGGCAGCGTGGTGATGTCGGCGACGGTGACAGCAGGCATAGCGAATGTTCCTTATAGGGCAAGCGCCTTCGTCGGCGCCATGACATGTTCCAGGTCCCAGCTCACGCCGGGGACGTCGATGTAGAGCTCGATCTCGTTGCCGTCGGGATCGGTGATGTAGAGGCTGTGTGTGACGGTGTGGTCGCTCGCGCCGACGATGTTCACGCCGGCTTCCTGACAACGCCGTATCGCCGCGCGCAACTCGTCGTCCGAGTCACCCACCTTGAGGCCGAAGTGATACAGGCCCACGTGCCGCCCGCGGGGAAGCTCCGCTGCGTCCTCACCCACCTCGATGAGCAGCAGTTCATGGTGCGTCCGGCCGCTGCTGAACAGCGCCACGGGGACGCTGCCGAGCGGGCCGTCCTCGGCCGCCTGCAACCGCTTCCAGCCGAGGACGTCGCCGTAGAACGCGGCGGATCGCTCGATGTTGTGGACGTACAGGACGATGTGTCCGAGTTCCTTGATCTCCATGGCATGAAGCTTACCCGGCGAGTGTCGGCCCAAACCGGCGGCCGCCGAGGCATCTCGCGGCGCCGCTGAGCGAGGATGGTGGTCGTGCGCGGGTTGCGGCTCTCCTATCAGCAGATCATCGCGATGATCTATGTCGCCGCGATGTTCATGACGATCATGGACGTCACAATCGTCTACGTCGCCCTCCCCTCGATCGCACGGAGCTTCGACGTGAGCCCGGCGGCGACCGACGGCGTGGTGGTCGGGTACCTGGTGAGCCTCGCCGTCTGGATCCCGGCCTCGGGATGGGTCGGTGATCGCTTCGGCACCAAGCGGACGTTCGTCGTGGCCATATCGCTCTTCACGTTCGCGTCGGTGCTCTGCGGCCTCTCGCAGTCGGTGCTCGAGCTCGTGCTGTTCCGAGTCCTGCAGGGCGCCGGTGGCGGCATGCTCACGCCCGTGGGCATGGCGATGCTATATCGCGCCTATCCGCCTGCGCAACGCCCCCGGCTGGCGCGCATTCTCGTGATCCCGACCGTGATGGCTCCCGCACTCGGGCCGCTCATCGGTGGCGCGCTGGTCGACAGTCTCTCCTGGAGGTGGGTGTTCTTCGTGAACGTCCCCATCGGCCTCGCAGCGCTCATCTTCAGCACTCTCAAGCTCAAGGAGAATCGCGAGCGCGCCGGCGAGCGATTCGACGTGCCCGGGTTTGTCCTGGCCGCCGCCGGGTTCGGGCTCTTCCTGTACGCGCTCAGCGAGGCGGCGACCCTCGGCTGGACAGCGCCGGTCATCGACGTCACCGCGTTGGTTGGGGCCGCGCTGATCGCCACGCTGGTCTGGGTGGAACTGCACGCCGCCCAACCGATGATCGACTTCCGGTTGCTGCGCAACCGCCTCTTCGGGGTCGCCAACCTGGCGTCGCTGTTCGCCTCGGGTGGATTCCTCGGACTGCTCTTCATCGCGCCGATCTGGCTGCAGACCGGGCGAGGGCTTTCCGCGCTGGTGTCGGGCTCGAGCACCGCTCCCGAGGCGCTTGGGGTCCTCGTGTCGTCGCAGCTCGTCGGCCGCATCTACCCGCTCGTCGGGCCCCGCAGGTTGATCAGCGGCGGGCTCCTCGGCGTGAGCATCGCGACCTGCGTGCTCGCCCTCGTGCTCAACGGCAATCTCTGGATTTTCCGAGGCATCATGTTCCTGGTCGGCATCGGCTGGGCCTACGTGGTGATATCGCTGAACGCCGGCCTCTTCGCGCAGGTGTCACCACGCGACACCGGCCGAGCGACCGCGCTCTACAACGCGCAGCGGCAACTGGCTTCGGCCCTTGGGGTGGCAACGCTGTCAACGATCGTCGGCACCCAGACCACCGCGGCCGGCCTCGCCGGCAACGTCACGGTCTTTCGCATCGCCTTCTTCGCCGCCGCGGGCTTCACCTTCGTGGGCTCGATCATCGCCCTCGCCATCCGCGACAAAGACGCAGCCTCAACAATGCGCCGCAACCCTGCTCCGACAACACCAGCAGCGATCCCCGTCGCCTAAGGGTTCTTTAGGTGTCGGCGGCGAAGAGGCCGCCGATTTCCTGAGGTCGTTCGGACTGGCGGCTGATCGCGGATGCGCCGGCTGGGCCGCCGAGATCAAGGAAGCGCCAAGCCCGAGAGGGAGCGCATATGAATGCGTGACCGAGCGAGGCGAAGGCGCTGACGCCGATATCGGCGAGTCCAGCCGGATGCAGCGGCGATCAGCCGCCAGTCCGAACTCCTTAGTTCAGTGGGAGCAGGACTTGGCTTCGCCGGCGGAATCGGCGGTCTGGAAGGAGTGACCGCAACCGCAGGTCCGGACGGCGTTGGGGTTGTGGATGGTGAATCCGCCACCCATCAGCTCGTCGACGTAGTCGATCTCGGCGCCCTGGAGGTACTGGGACGAGTACGCGTCCACGTACACCTTGATGCCCCCGTCGACGTCGACGACCTGGTCGTCTTCGCGCGGCGGATTCTCATCCAGGCCCATCCCGTACGAGAAGCCGGAGCATCCACCGGACTGGATGAAAACCCGAAGTCCGAGTGCGCGATCGGCCGGCTGGTCGGCGATGAGGCCCTTGAGCTGCTCACGGGCGGTGTCGGAGATCGTGACGATGGACGGAGAGGTAATTGCCATGGTGCTAACAATCATACGTCACGCTCCCGTCGGGGAAACCCCGCCACTGGTCCGAGACCCCTCCGCGACGGGTATTCGACGCGCCGTGCGCTCGCCGAGCAGGCCCCGGGCGTGGGGGTCGCCGTCATGCATGCGGTTGGCCACCGCCCCAAGGAGGATGAACTCGGCGAGGAAGTACAGCCAGCTCGCGAGCAGGAAGACGAGCGCGAACACCGCGCCATACGTCGAGGACCCCTTCGAGAAGTGCGTGTAGACGGGCCAGAGCAGCGTCAGCAACTCCATCGCGACGCTCGCGATCAGGACGCCCGGCCAGAGTTGCCGGACCGGGTAGGTCCGGTTGGGGACCAGGCGGTAGATCGCGAGCATGAAGAGGCACCAGACCACCAGCCCGGCGAGCGGCTCGAATCCCCAGATGACGCCCGGGAGCGCGATCAGCGAGTTGATGCCGATGGTCACCACGATCGCCACGATGAACAGGACAGTCATCACCAGCGCCATGGCCCGCTGGCGGAGGAAGTTGCGCTGGGCGACTCCGATCACCCTGCCGAGCGAGAACTCCATGCCGGTGAAAAGGCTGCTCCCGCTCCAGAGCAGCCCGACGATGCTCACGATGCCGAGGAGCCCGGAGTGCTGCCGGACGGAGTCGAAGAGGGTCTGCAGCTCGGCGTGCGCGTCACTCGGAAAGAACGCCAGGATCGCGTTCAGCGCCTTCGCCTTCGCGTCCGCCGACTGTGTCGCGTACCCCAGGATCGACAGCAGCCCAAGGATGAGCGGGAACATGCTGACAAATGCGTTGAACGCCATCCCTGAGGCGTAATTGCCAGCGTGGCTCGACCCGAATGCGTTGATGAGCCGCCCCGGGTAGGAGCGCGAAACCCATTTGACAATCGACGTGATCCGACTTTTCACGGCGTCAGCGTGACATCGCGGTACCGACTGCGGCGGCGCTCGCGCCTACTCTGGCGCCACGGTGCTTGCGGCCTCAGCCGCATAGCGCGGGAGGTGCACATCGTCCGATCCCGCAAAGCGCATCGCGCCGGCGACGAGGTGATGGCCGGCCACCTCGTCGATGAGCCGGAGCATCTCCTGGCAGATCTGCCGGTAGCTCGGATGCCCCTGCGGAGAGGTGCGCAGCTCGACCATGTGCATCGCTTCACGCGCGTTGAGCTTGATGAGGTAGCGCATGCGGTGACCGAGGGTCACGAGGTAGCCGGCCTGCTGCGGGAAGGCGTCGACGATCTCGCGGTACGCGGCTTCAGCCTCACGCACCGCGGCGTGCCATCGCTCTCCGAGTCCCGCATCGACGACCGCGTCCGGGACCTCGTAGCCGAGTGACGGTGTCAGCTCCTGCCACTGCAGGGTGAGCATGCGATGGCGTTGCAGGTCGCGGAACGCGCCGTAGTCGGAGATGACCTCGAAGGTGTAGTCACAGTGCTCGAAGCCGCGTCCGGGACGATGGCGCCGGTTGCCTCGATGCCCCACTGCTGCAGTGAACAGCGCCGACCGGCCCGCGTCCGAGAGCGGTCGCACCGCGGCGAGCAGGCGCTCCTCCGATGCATGCGAGTACGGGAACAGCGCCGAGGCCAGGATGCGCTCCTCGCCGTCCCCGTCCCAATCGACGAGGGTCACGCCGGGTGGCCCCCACTCATTCTCGGGGGCGAGACGGTCTGCCTCACTGACGAGCGCCTCGACGGTTTCACGCAGGTAGTCAACCCAGACGCCACCTCGGTCGGGGCGGTCGAGACGGGTCAGGAACTCCGGGATCAGCTTCTGCAACTCGTTGTTGACCAGCTCTGCGTACGCGCGAGCCTCGGGAAGCGGGTGGGCACGCAGCCGGAGGACCAGCTGCTCATACGCCTGCGGCGAGGCGAACATGCCGACGTTGCTCACAGTCCCCGCGGGCAGCAACCCGCGCATGAGGTCGAGCGTCAGCGCGCGGATCGCTCGCTTGCGAGCAGCGCCGTCGGCTTCCGGCGGCAGGGTTTCGTCGAGGTGGCTCGTCAGCGGCTCGCGAAGCTCCGAGTAGGTGTCGAAGAGCCTGTCCATCGCTCTGACGTAGGTCGTCCCGAGCGGCGACGCGAGCACCTCGCGATCGCGGAGGTAGCGGTAGTGCCCGTCGCGACGATCCGTGTAGGGGATGTAGCGAGTCGACTGCTCCAGGTAGGCGGCGAGGCGTCCCCACTCGATTGCCTTGGCGAGCGGCTGTGAGACCTGCTCGCACGCGAGGTGCACGCCCGCCAGCTGCGCGACCGAGTCGTCGCCGTACTCGGCGAGGACGCGGCCGAACAGATCCGACGCGCGTTCGCGACCGGCGTCCGCAGCGGTCGCGTCGATTGGGCCGGTCCCGGTGAGGAACTCGTCGACGAGGAGCCGGCGCAGGCTCTTCGAGCTGCGGCTGTATCGCGCGAACAGGGCCGCTGCCGTCACCTGGGGAAGATTGGTGAGGACGAACACGGGACGATCGAGGTTGGTGACGTGCGGTGCGAGCAACTGCTGCTCCTCCGCGGTGAAGGCTTCGACGTAGTAGTCCGCGATCATCGACGCAACTCTACGGATCGGCGCGGTGAGCCAGCGCCCGGTGGAGCGGTCCGCGATCTCGTCTACAATCCGGGCCCAATGGCCGGTGCCGCCGTCCCGACCCCCCGCTTCCTTGCTGACGTCTACGAGGCGGCAAGCGAGTGCAACAAGTGCTCCCTCTGCCAGGCCACGTGCCCCGCCTACGTCGTCAACCCCGTGGAATGGGAGACCGCTCGCGGACGCATCGCGCTGATCCGCGACGCCATGGAAGGCCGCCTCGAGCTGCGTGACATCGCCGACGGGCCACTCTCCACGTGCCTCACCTGCGACAACTGCGTCGCCGCCTGCGCGCCGCGCGTTCCCACCGGGCACATCGTGAGTCGCGCCCGCCAGGAGCTCCACGCGCAGGAAGGGTATCCGTGGGCGCAGTCCTTCGCGCTGCGCAATGTGCTCCCGCGACCAGGCGCGCTCCGTGCACTCCACGGGTTCGCGCGCTTCACGCGGCGCACCGGGCTGTACGGCCTGGCCCGCCGTACCGGTCTGCTGTCATGGCTCGGGACCGTCGGTGCGCTCGCCGAACAGGGTGGCCCGCCGCCCGACCGGACCGTGTACCAGATGCTCGGTGACCTGCCCGAACCTGCGCAGCCGGTTCGGGGAACGGTCGCGATGCTGGTGTGCTGCCTGTCGAATCTCACCGCGCCCGAGGCGACCGACGCGACCATTCGTGTGCTCCTCGCTTCCGGCTATGACGTCCGTGTCCCGCAGCTGGGGTGCAGCGGCCTGCCCGCGCGCACGCTCGGCGACCGCGACGCGATGATGGACATGGCCATCAAGAACACCTCGGTGCTGAACACGCTCGAGGTCGACGCGTACATTGGCGACACGGCATCCTGCACCGAGCACTACCGCGAGTACGGGAGCATCGCCGGAGACGACCGCCAGGTCGGTCCGCGCGCTCGAGAGATCGCGCATCACACTGCACTGGCCAGTGATTTCCTCGATCGCAACGGGGTGCACAGCGCACTCGGTCCGCTGCGGTGGCGAGTCACCATCGACGAGCCGTGCGCGCTTCCCATCGACGGTCCCGAACGCGGTGCGATGCTGCGCCTGCTCGAGCAGATCCCGCACCTCGACGTCGTGCCGCTGAACGAACGCGCGATGTGCTGCGGCGGCGCGGGCACGTACTTTGCCCGTCAGCCGGAGCGCAGTGAGACGATTCTGCGTCGCAAGTTCGACAACATTCGTGCCAGCGGCGCGGAGATCGTCGTCACCGAGAACATCTCGTGCCTGCTCCAGCTTCGCGCCGGCGCCGCACGCTACGCGCCCGACGTCAAGGTGATGCACATCATGGAGGTGATGCTCGCCTCGCTCCAGGGTGCCGAGCGCCGCCGCGCGGTGCTCACGGCTTAACCGAGGGCCGACAGCACCTCGTCAACGCCCATCGCGATGCACGTGAATGACGGCACGTCGCGGACCGTGTGCGTGGACGCTTCACTCGCGCGCATCTCGTGCACGAGGTCGAGGAAATCGGCCACGGAGTCGCTCTCGAACGCAACCACGAACTCCTGATCATCGAGACCAAATGAGTACGTCGTGTTGATCTTCACGCCGGGATACTTGTGGCCCATGGCGATGTGCTCGCTCATCTGCCGCTGCCGCTCATCAGCGCTGAGCCGGTACCACGCGCGAGTTTTCACGAAGGGGTACACGAAGAGGTAGCGGCGACCGGTGGGAGCGATCACCAGCCGGTTGCTCCTCCCCTCCTGGTTCTCGTGGCGATGCTTCTCGACGTACATGCTCTGTTTGGTCATCGAGAAGTAGCTGTACGGCGAGTCGAGATACGCGGCCATCCGGGTGCGGTTGAGACGAGCCGAGAACTCGTGGAGATCGTCGATGCGCTCGCTGACCAGCCAGAGCATGAAGTCGGCGTCGCCACGGGTTCCCACGGTGCTGTAGGAGCGGATGAGCACTCCTTCGCGATCACCGATCTCGCGAACCAGCGCGGCCACCTCCTCACGATCGGCGGCGCGCTCCGTCGCCGGGCGCAGGCGCCACTCGGGATGCACGCGATAGAAGGCGAAGCGGATGTGCTGGCGCGCAGTCGGCACCGGGGCCGTCGCATCCCGGACGGTGAGCGGCGCGGTCACCTCGGACATGGCGCGATCATCCTACCTAACCCGCGTTGCTTGGCAGGGACAGGGGCGGCGCTGTGGGTCTCCCCGGACGATGCTCAGCTTGTTCGCTCCCTCGTTCGCGCACCTCGATTGTCGCGCTCTCTCGGTCGCTTCCAAATTCGCTGCGTCCGGGGAGACCCACATCACCACCCCTGTCCCTGAGGCCGTCTGCGGTAGTCGTTTCTCCCCGCAGCGCCGCCCCTGTCCCTGCGGAGGGGAACGCTGTCAGGTTCCGGGCAGCGCGTCGGCCAGGGCGCGCTTGCGGAGCAGCCGCTGCTCCCGGCGGACCCGGGCTTGCGCCTGGCGCCGGCGGTCCTCGTCGGTGACCGCGATGACCTTGGCGACCTCTGCCGGTCTGCCGTCCTGGTCGAGGCCGACGTAGACGAGGTGCGCACTGGCCACATGCAGCTTCTCGCCTGAGGGGATGCGTTCCACGTCGACACGCACGCTGATCTCCATCGAGGTGTGATGCGCATCGTTGACACGAGCGTGGACGGTGAGCAGGTCGCCGATGTAGACCGGGGCGAGGAAGCTCATCTCGTCCATGGTCGCGGTGACGACCCGGCGGCGCGCGTGCTTGATCGCGGCAATTCCCGCGGCGGTGTCGACGAGACGCATGATCGTTCCGCCGTGCACGTAGCCGGAGTTGTTCGCATGCTCGATCTCCATCGCGATCGATAGCAGCGTCTCGGACTCCGACGGTGGTCGCGGCGTGAGATCCACGTTGCTGTACAGGTTGTTGCGGTCCTCGCGCGTGCGGATGAAGTCCATCAGCCGAGCACGACGAGGCTGGCTCTCACCAGGGTCTCGACGCCGACCGGCAATGCAGCTTCGTCGATGTCGAAGTAGGCGCTGTGATGCGGCGGGACCGGGCCGCGTTCGGGATGCCCGGCGCCGACCAGGAAGTAGCATCCCGGTGCTCGCTCGAGAAAGCAGGCGACGTCGTCGCCGACGGTGATGGGCACGGCGATATCCACACGGTCCTCGCCGACCGTGGCCGCCGCGGCGCGATGCACGAGATCGGCCATGGCCGGGTCGGAAACGACCGGCGGACAGCCGGTGCCGCGAATGAACTTGGCCTCGGCGCCGAATCCGCTTGCCACCGCCGTGGCGATCTCGGCGACTCGCTGCAGCAGGCGCTCGCGCTCGCTCGCGTCGATGGCACGAGTCGTGCCAAGGAGCTCGGCAGAGTCGGCGATGACGTTGAATGCGGTGCCGGCGGTCACGCGGCCGATGGTGATCACCGCAGGCGAGAACGGCGATGTCTCGCGGCTGATGATCGACTGGATGGCAAGGATCACCTGCGCGGTGACGACCACGGGGTCGATCGCGGTGTGGGGCATGCCGCCGTGGCCGCCCCGGCCCTGGATCGTCACTGAGAAGCTGTCCGCACTGCCGAAGATGACGCCAGATTTGACAGCAACTCGTCCGGTCTCGAGGGGAGCCCAGAGGTGGATCCCGAGCACGTGGTCGACGCCGTCGGCGGCACCGTCACCGATCATCGGCATCGCTCCCGACGCGATCTCCTCGGCCGGCTGGAAGCAGAGGCGCACACGCCCTGACCAGCTGTCGCGCAATGCGACCAGAGCCGTTGCCGCGCCGAGTGCCATGGCGACGTGTCCATCGTGTCCGCACGCGTGCATCACACCCNNGCGATCACGCCTGTGCCCCCCACGCCGGTACGGACCGTGAAACCGAGGCCGGCGCTGCGCTCGGCGACGAGCTCCGCCGTGTGGTTTTCCTCGAGCGACAGCTCGGGATGCCGGTGGAGCACGCGCCTGGTTTCGATGACCTCCTCGCGAGTCCTGTCCACCTCGGACCGAATGCGCTCCTCGAGGTCCACAGCGACGCCGCTCACGACGTGGCTGCGGAGCCGGCGTCGGAGCGCAGCAGGGCGACCGACCCAATCGATCCGTTGTTGACGACGCGCGTGGCGCCCGCCGCTCGCGCGCGCCGGCGAAGCTCCAGCTCACCGTGGTGTGAGAACCCGATGATCTCGAGTCCCGGGCGCTCGCCACGCAGACGCTGGATCAGCGCGAGCCGAGGCTCGATGGCGCTGTTGAGGTCGACGAAGACCACTGAGACGTCGGGGACAGCGTCGCCCTTGACCAAGACAGCATTGCCCCCGGCACGGCGCATCGTGGTGCTCAGCTGACTGGCGAACATGAGGTCGTCACTGACCAGTGCGACCGTGCCCGGTGAGCCCATGCCGCCCATCATAGGTGCGAGGGTGGTCTGCCCTCGGGCACACTGCGCCACGCGGCCGCCCGCCGCTATGTGCGATCAACGCCGCCGCAAAGGAGTGCCAGATGGAGATCGGGAGCGTGGGGATCGTCGGCGCCGGGCTGATGGGCTCGGGGATCGCCGAGGTGTGCGCCCGCAACGGGATCCGGACGCTGGTGACCGAGGCGGGACCCGAGCAGCTGGCCGCCGGTCAGCGGCGCGTGAACGCATCGCTCGAGCGCGGGCGCGAGACGGGGAAGCTCAGCGACGAGGACGTCGAGCGGATCAACGGACTGCTCACCTTCACACCGCGCCTGGAGGACTTTGCTGAGTGCGATTTCTGTGTCGAGGCGATCGTCGAGCAACTCCCCGCGAAGGTCTCGATCTTCCAGCGCCTCGACCACATCGTCTCCGAGAACACGATCCTCTCAACGAACACGTCCGCCCTGCCGATCATCGAGATCGCTCGCGCAACCCGGCGTCCCGACCGGGTCATCGGCACCCACTTCTTCAACCCCGCGCCGGTCATGAAGCTGATCGAGGTGGTGCGCAGCATCGCCACCAGCGATGAGACGCTCGAGGAAACCCGCGCACTCGGTGAGCGTTTGGGCAAGCGCATCATCGTCGCCCAGGATCGCGGTGGCTTTATCGTCAACCTGCTGCTGATCCCGTTTCTCACGCACGCGATCCGGCTCTACGAATCGGGGTTCGCAACCCGTGACGACATCGATGAGGGAATGCGGCTCGGCTGCGGGCATCCCATGGGTCCGCTGCAGCTGCTCGACTACATCGGCCTCGATACCGCGATGTTCGTCTGCGAGTCGCTGTACGAGGAGTACGCGAACAGCGACTTCGCGCCACCGCCATTGCTGCGCCGCATGGTGTCCGCGGGCTATCTCGGCAAGAAGAGCGGCCGCGGCTTCTACGAGTACTGAGCCCGGTCGATCGGTCTGGGTCAGTTGGGCCGGTCGGCTGGAACCGGCGCGGGCGCCTGGCGCTCCTCGACGTTGAGGTTGACGGAGCCGATCCGGATGCCACCGGCCCAGAACTCGACGCTGTACACGCCCGGCTCGCCGAACATCGGCTGGAGAACGGTGACCGTGGAGATGCTGATCTCCTGGCCCGGGACGAGCCGGGCGCCGGCCGCCTGGAACTGGAGGGTCACCGGCGCGAGCACCAGCTTGCCTTGCGCGTCGGTCAGGCGAAGCTCGACCTGGTGTGCCTGTCCGACATCTGCTGCGCTGAAGCGGAAGCCCGCGACCACCGCGAATCCGGCTCTCCCGGGCAGCGACGCCATGGAGAGTGCGCTGAATCCCCCGCCGAGCACGTAGAGCTTCCCGTCGGGGGGAACCACGGCGCTGTCGGCGAAGAAGGCGAAGCTCAAATCCATCGAGCGGTACTTTCGCACGCGCGCCCAGGGCGGAGCCGCGCCCGTGTGGGCGACCATTGAACGTGATGAGCGATCCGGCGCCGCGCAACCTGCACGTCTTCGTCTGCACCACGGTCGGGCGTCACCACTGCGGCGGCCAGGGATCGGAGCACATCCTGCAGCGCCTCCGCGATGAGGTCGAGCGGCTCGAGCTGACCTGGGTGCGCACGACGAGGATGGGCTGCAACCAGCAGCACCACCAGGGACCGATCCTCGTCGTCTATCCGGATGGCGTCTGGTACGGCCGCCTGCAGGTCGACGACGTCGACGAGATCATCGCCGAGCATCTCATCGGCGGCCGTCCGGTCGAACGCCTGCGCATCGTTCCCGACGGTCCGTGGTCCGCGACCTCGCTGACCTGAAACGGGACGGCGGTGTAGGGTGAACCGAAGCATTTGATTGGCACTGGAGGCGAGACGGCATGGGCTACATCCGAGGATTCATGCACGGTGCGGCGGTCGGCACCGTCATCGGCCTCTGCGTCGCGCCGCAGACCGGCGACAAGACCCGCGCACAACTTCGCAGCCTGAGCGCCGCGGCCCGTGAGGGTGCGATGACCACCGGACGCGCACTGAGCAAGGCGAAGCCGATGGCGAGCGGCGCCGTGCAACTGGTGGCGACGGCGCGCCATCGCGGCGAGCACGCCGCGAACGGAACTGCTTCGGCGAAAGGCGCCGCCGTCTAGGAACGCCGCTGCGTCAGGCGGATGAGCCGGCGGCCGGCGCCGAGACCGATCCGCCGAGGCCACACAGCAGTCCGAGCACGCCGGTGATGAGATCGAAGATGTTCATCACCTCTGTGAAGTGCACGCCGGCGATGCTTCGTGTTGCGGTGTCGGTGTCCGGATTGAGGAATCCGATCAGCGCCAAGAGCAGGAGCACCACCCCCACCGTCAGGACGACCTCCTCGGCGATTCGCGCCGGGGCCCGGAAGCCGGCATAGGCCAGGACGCCTCCGATGACCAGGTCGAGGAGGTCTCTCACGTAGGTGAGATGGAGCTCCATCGGCCCGACGTTGCCCTGGGGCAGATGGTGAACGAGCGTCCCCGCGTCCCCGGTCAGCAGGCCGCCGAGACCGACTAACAGGAAGACGACCGCCCCGAATTGCGCGTACAGACGTGCCATCGAGGGTCAGACGTTAGCCGATGGCATGGGGAGCCAGCGAGCGGCGACCATGGTCACATTGTCGGTCCCACCTGCCGCGAGCGCCGCATCACACGCGCGGGTGAGCGCCACGCCGAGAGGATCCGGTGCCGCCACGATTGCCCCGAGCGCAGGATCCGAGAGGGGCTCCCAGAGGCCGTCCGAGCAGAGCAGCAGGACGTCGCCCGGGGCGCCGTCGACCTCGAAGATGTCCGCTTCGACCGGGTCGCCCATCACGGCTCGCTCGATGAGGTTGCGCTTCTGGTGGTGGCGCGCTTCCTCGGCGTTGAGGACCCCGAGCCGAACCTGACCTGCCGCCCAGGAGTGGTCGTCGGTGATCTGGGTGGCCTGCGAGCCGCTGATCAGATAGGCGCGACTGTCGCCGACGTTGGCGACCGTGGCGTGGGTGCCGCTGATGATCGCCAGCACCAGCGTCGTTCCCGGGTTGCCGCCGATGGTCTGTCGAGCGACTGCCACCCCATCGTTGGCGGCCGCTACCGCCTGGCGAAGCGTCGCTGTGGCATCGGCAGCCGGGTCCGCGGCAGAGAGCAGGCGCATAGCACCGGTCACAGCGGCCTCCGCCGACTCGAGGCCGCCCTTGTGGCCGCCCATCCCGTCGGCGAGCGCCAGGACAGCGGTCGTGCCGCCGGCGCCGATCTGAGCGTCCCAGACGTCCTGGTTCTGGGTGCGCACCGGTCCGCGATCGGTGATCCCGGCGATCTCCAGTGCCTCACCCTCGCCGGCGATCGACCGCTCGGCGCGGTCGGCGGTCACGCCCCGGCCCCGGCCTCGGCAGCGGCGGGATGACCGAGCAGGCGCTGCACAACCTCCCCGGCAACGGCGACCGGATCCAGGCACTGGATCGTCTGCATGCCGAGGGCGTCCGCCGCCTCGACGTTGCAGAGCAGGTCGTCGATGAACAGGCAGCGCTCTGGCGCGACGCCGAGCCGGGCACAGGTCACCTCGTAGATCGCCGGGTCGGGCTTGCGCATCCCCACCTTCGACGAGTCGACCACCACGTCGAAGAGCTCATCGACTGGGAAGAGCTTCGTGAAGATCGCCTCGCCCTCACTCGAGATGTTGGTGAGCAGGGCGGTCCTGTAGCCGGAGGCGCGAACCTGACGGACGGCGTCGATCATGGCGCCGCACGCGACCATGCCCCGGCCGAAGATCACCTTCTGGGCCTCACGGGGATCCACGGGCTCGTTGCCGGCCTCGACGTAACGGGCGATCATCCTGTCGAAGAACTCGTCGTCGGAGATCTTGCCCATCTCGAGCAGATGCAGGTCGTGGACACCGGTGGTGAGGTGGTAGTGGTCGCGGAACTCCCCGAGGAAGAAGGCGATCACGGTGAAGTACTCGGGCGGGACGTCGGTTCGGTGGTGGAACAGGGGCTCGGTCATGACGCCGCCGAGATCGAAGATCACGGCATCGAACTCGCGACTGGTCGTGACCGGCTGGGCGGTCGCCTGCTGTTGAGTCATCGGCTCCATTGTGCCTAACCGTGCCAAGATCCCCGGTCATGCTGGTTCTGAGCAGACACGACGTCGAGGGCCTGCTCTCCGCGCCGGCGATGCTCGACGCGCTCGAAATCGGGTTCCGGGCGTATTCCACGGGCCAGGCGTCGGTGCCGCCGCGCACCGCTGCCCGCGCCCCCGCAGGATTGCTCGGCGCGATGCCGGGGTGGGTGGCCGACCATGGCTTCGCGCTCAAGGCGGTCAGTGTGTTCCCGGGCAACGGCGAGCGCGGACTGCCGACCCACCAGGGTGTGATCGCGCTCTTCGACGAGCGGGAGGGGTCCCTGCTGAGCGTGATGGACGCCGAGCACCTCACGGCGATGCGCACCGGCGGTGGCGCCGCGGTGTCGGTCCGCCTGCTCGCGCTTCCCGACGTCAAGACGCTCGCCATCCTCGGCGCCGGGGTGCAGGGCCACTCGCACCTCGCCACCGTCCCGCTCACCCGCGACTTCACGACGATCCGCATCTCGTCGCGCGACCGCGACCGAGCGGCGGCCCTGGCGGCGACGGACCCACGCTGCGTGGTGATCCCGAGCTTCGAGGAGGCGATCCGCGGCGCGGACGTCGTCTGCTGCTGCACAGACGCTCGAGAGCCGATCACACGCTACGAGTGGTTCGATCCCGGGACGCACGTCACCTCCGTTGGCGGAACCTTCGGGCCGGAGCTGGACGCCGACACGATTCGTCTCGGACGCGTGTTCGTCGAGTGGAATGGAGCAGCGGAGAATGCCCCACCCGCCGGAGCGCACGAGCTCCAGGGCCGCGACCCGGCCACCATTACCGAGCTCGGTGAGGTGATCGCGGGACTGAAGCCTGGTCGTGAGACTCCCGCCGAGCTCACCGTCTACAAGTCGACCGGCAGCGGGTTCGAGGATGCGGTGGTCGCCCAGATCGTCTATGAGGCCGCTGTGGCTGCCGGAGTGGGCACGGAAGTCGAGCTGTGACCGGGATCGAGGGGATTGATGCGGCCACGGTCCACGAGGTCGGGCGAGTAGTCGCGCCGCATATCCGGCGCACCCCCTTGATACCCACGCCAGGGGCCGGGTATCTGAAGCTGGAGTCGCAGCAGCCGACCGGGAGCTTCAAGGTGCGCGGCTTCTTCGCCGCAGCACTCGCTCTGGACCGAGAGCAACTGGCACGTGGGTTGCTCACAGTCAGCGCCGGCAACGCCGCGCTGGCGTGCGCCTACGTTGCGCGGGCTCTGCACGTCCCATGCCGCGTGGTGATGGCCGACACGGCGCCGGCACTGAAGGTGAACGGCGTGCGCGAGCTCGGTGCCAAAGCCGAGCTGGTGTCGCGCGATCGCCTGCTCGAGTGGGTCGCCACGCGTGCCTGGCAACAGGATCCGGAGGTGTTCATCCATCCATTCGCGAGCGTCGCGGTGATCACCGGCCACTCCTCGATCGCTCCCGAGATCCTCGCCGACCTTCCCGATGTCGAGCGTGTGCTCGTGCCGGTGGGCGGCGGCGGCTTGATCTGCGGAGTCGCGGTCGGGTTCGCGGCGCTCAAGCCCGATGTCCAGGTGATCGGTGTGCAGTCGGACGGATATCCGTTGTGGCAGCAGGCGTTTGCCGTCAACGGACCACCGTCGTTGACGCCGCGGACCATCGCGGATGGGACGTCAGCGCCGTTCGACCCAGTGATGTTCGAGCGCCTCCGTACGCTGGTGAACGAATGGGTCGTCGTGCCTGAACCGACGTTGCGCAAGACGATCGCGCGCCTGGCGAGCGACGTGAAGGTTGTTGCGGAGGGTGCCGGCGCGCTCGGCTACGCCGCGATGCTCGACGGACGTTCAACGCCACGCACGGTGGCGATCCTCAGCGGCGGGAACATCGATGCGTCGCTCCTGGCGAAGTTGCTCACGGAGTAACGACGGGGGTGGGCTCAGGACCCGCCGGAGATTGCGACAGGCCCTCCGCTCGAACCGTTCTGCGGTGCCTGCACCGGCAGCACGAAGCTCGGCTGCTGTTGGAGGGGTTGCTGCTCGGGATTCGCGGTCGGATCCGCCGCTGCCGGCGTGGTCGCGGGCGGAGTGGCGCGACCGGGCGCCGTCGTCGCGGCGAGCACCGACAGGAGCACCGTGAATCCCGCTGCTCCGATGCCGGCGTAGAGGGTGAGCCGCCGCCGCAGGAGCAGGCTCAGATCGCGACGGAGGCGCGCTGAATCGAGTTCGCCAGGGGCCATCCCATTCATCGTACCTGCCGAAACTTGCGCGACCGTGACCATGCGGACGCGATGTTCGCGCGGACGCCACTGACGAAATGCCATGCTGACGTCCCCACGGGGAGGGGTTGACGACGGAGCCGGCATTGGGCGTTCGGCGTCCGTCCTGCGCAGCGAGAGTTGCAGGTGAGGTGGTGAGGGGGCTCGCGACGACAGCGTTGATCGGTTGCTGGCTGTTTGCCGTGACCGCATGTGGTGCCTCGGCGCCCAAGAATGCTGTTACGCCGAGACCGACCGCGGCCGCAGCAGCCGTCGTGCCGTCAGCGGCAGGCGATGCGTGTGGTTCGGTGACGACTCCCACGCCACTGGATCAGGTGACCCCGGCGTGTGCGTCGTTGTGGTCGTCCCGAGGCGTCAGCGTCGTGCCGCCGTCGAACGAGCTCGTACTCGAGCGCGTTCCAGCCGCCCCGCCGGTGCTCAATATGACCGACGGAGCAGTGTCCGACGCCACCGCGCAGCAATGGGCGGACGCGAGCAATCGGGACAGCGGCTGGTGGAAATGGGCACAGAGCCAGGACCAGCTGTTCATGCTTCGCTACCTGGTGGGCCCGGCGCTGATACCGGCCAACGAGGTCGAGGTGCTGCAGCACGGGGGTACCGTCGAGCAGCCCGACTGCAATCTGTATCCGTTGAGCTGGAAGTTGTTTCCGGTCGGCGCGGACGGTAAGGCGTACTTCGCACGCAAGAACCTGCCGACCGACAACACGTACACCTTCGTGGTCGTGTACTCCGGGCCGTGCAGCGAGACGCTTCGGAGCTCGTCCGGGTCGGCCACAAAGATCGTCGATTTCACTGTGGACACAACGGTTTTCAGCGCCGGTGTGCTCAGGCACGACCCGGTGCTCGGCGACATCTGGTTCGCCGACGCCGGAGGGAATTGCCAGGATCCGAGCGGACCGCCGTCCGCATGGTGCGGTCGGTGATACGGCGCTCCCGCCGCGTCGCGCTCGTTGCGGGTGCGCTGTGCGTGTTGCTCCCGGGAATGACCGCAACGGCTTCCGGGGGTGGTGGTGGCAGCGGCGGGAGTCAACCGGGACCGTCGAGCCAGGGGACGAGCGCGCTGACGCACGGCAAGCTCGTCGCCGGTGCGGGAGGCACGTATCTGCCGATCATCCCGACGGACATCGCGCCAGGTGGCTCCGACCCGCGCAACCCACTCGATATCCCGCCTCCGGGCGTCAATCCGCAGGGCATGACCTGCCCGCAGTCTCATCTCTTCCACGTCGGCCCGGGCTCACCTGCGCCCGGCGGAGGGATCGTCGCGGCGATCTCTATCCGTCCGGCGTTCACGAAGAACGCGGCAGGCGGCTATGACGGGGCGGACCCTCGGTTCGCCTACGCGATCGCGGGAGCGATTCCACCCGGAGGCAACGCTGCCGACACCGCACCGGGCAGTCCCGCGACCGCGGCGAATGTCGGCGGACACGTCGTTGCCGTCACAGCGTTCCTGCGCACGCGGGGCTCGTGGGTCGATGCACAGCCGGTCGCGCCGTTCGGCGGGAGCTGCCAGGGCGCGACGTTCTCGTTCAGCGAGCCGTACCTGGCCGGTGACGCGCCCGCACCGGAGCCGCCCATCACCGTGCTCGAGACCCCACCGTTTTCCACCGGTGCGAACCTCACCACCGAGCTGACCAGGTCGTGGACGGTCGGCACCGTGGAAATGATCCCAGGACCCTCGTCAACATCACGTACCTGGGTGCATGTCCCCACCTGCGTCTGGACGGATTCGACGGTGCCGGCCGCGCCCGATGCGTCGCATGCGCTCACCTCCACAGTCGTGGACGGCTACACGCTCTTCCTCCTTTACGACGTGATCGTGACACCGGGGACGGTCGCCTGGAACTGGGGAGATGGCACGACCAGCATCGCGCCCGGCCCGATGGAGCGCGGGCCAGCAACCCTCCCGACGTACAACCCGTCGTCGCAACGGTGGACCGATCCCTGCGCAGTGAGCCACGCCTACGCAGCCGTTTCGGCAGGCGCGACCATCACCGCGACGGAGACGTTCACGGTCAGCATCACCGTCAGCTGGAGCGACGGCGTGGCAACCCATGTCCAGCCGGTCGCGTGCGACGCGGCGAGCGGAGGCGCGTGCCGGGTCACCCTCGGCCCGGACGACGGATGGCTGACCGGTCCGCACCCGGTCGATCAGATCGAACCCGTTCCCTTCCAGCCACCGTCACCAACGCCGTAATCGACTTCGGACTCAGCGGCTGAGCAGTGACCTGCCGGTCATCTCCGCCGGCACGGGGATGCCCATCGCGTCGAGGACCGTCGGCGCGATATCACGCAGGCCACCGCCGCCGCGTAACGGCCCGTCGCCGGCGCCGCAGACGATCACCGGGACGGGGCTGGTGGTGTGGGCGGTGAGCACCGTTCCATCGCGGCGGTCGATCTTGTACTCCGCGTTGCCATGATCTGCGGTGATCAGCAACCCGCCGTGTATGGCGTCGACAGCACGCGCGATCCGGCCGATGCACGCGTCAACGGTCTCGACAGCCCGAACGGTCGCATCGAAAACACCGGTGTGCCCGACCATATCGGCGTTGGCGTAGTTGGCGATGATGAGCGCGTCGTCGCCGGCCTCGAGATGCGCGACCACGGCATCGGTGATCCCGGCGGCGCTCATCTCCGGGACCGTGTCGTAGGTCGGTACCCGCTGCGACGGAACGAGCAAACGCTCCTCGCGGTCAAAGGGTGCCTCGCGTCCGCCGTTGATGAAGTACGTCACGTGCGCGTACTTCTCGGTCTCGGCCACGTGGAACTGGCGCAAGCCGGCGACGCTCACCTCCTCGGCGAGCGTGTGCAGGACGTCCTCGCGCGGGAACGCCACGCGCGCATCGAGGTCGCGCTCGTACTCGGTGAAGGTGACCAGGTCGACATCGCGAAGCACCCGTGATCGCGGGAAGCCGTCGAAGTCCACGTCGACGAGCGCGTGAGACAGCTCGCGCGCCCGATCGGGGCGGAAGTTGAAGAAGATGATCGAGTCGCCATCCTCGATGCGGATCCGCTTGCCCTCGTGCAGGATCGATACGGGTGGCATGAATTCGTCGCTCACACCCGCGGCGTACTGCGCCTCGATGTAGGCGATCGCGTCGTCGGCCGTGCCGTTGCCGGTACCGGCGATCACCTCATAAGCGGGCGCAACGCGGTCCCATCGCCGGTCCCGATCCATTGCGTAATACCGACCGGAGACCGTTGCGATCGCACCGACGCCGACCTGCGCCAGCGCGCTCACGAAGGTCCGAACGAAACCCGCCGCGCTCGTGGGCGGCTCATCGCGTCCGTCGAGAAAGGCTTGAAACCACACTGAGTTCAGGCCGCGGCGCCGGGCAAGCTCCGCAAGCGCGACCGCATGGTCCTGGTGACTGTGCACGCCACCGGGAGAGATCAATCCCAGGCAGTGCAGCGCGGCACCCCGGTCACGCGCACGGTCCACCGCCTGACACAACGCGGCGTTCTCGTAGAAGCTGCCATCGTCGATCGCGCGGCTGATCGCGGCGAGTGGCTGAAAGATGATCCGCCCGGCGCCGATGGTGAGATGGCCGACCTCGGAGTTTCCCTGCTGCCCTGGCGGTAGCCCCACGGCCTCGCCACTGGCATCGACGGTCGTATGCGAGCAACGTTGCTCGAGCTTGTCGAGCTCCGGGGTCTGCGCTGCCGCGATCGCGTTCCCGTATGGGTCCGGGTTGTCGCCCCATCCATCGAGGACGACCAGCACGAACGGCCGCACTCCGCTCATGCGAGAGTGCTAGGCGCGGTCACGAGTTCCGGCGCGTGCCTCCGCGGCGGCGGCCACGATGACGCCGAACTCCTCGGCGCGCAGGCTCACGCCGCCGACCAGCGCGCCATCGATATCGGGCTCAGCGAAGAGTGATGCGGCGTTAGCGGCGGTGACGCTGCCCCCGTAGAGCACGCGCGGCGACCCGTCCAGGTAGCGCTCGCGCACGTGCTGCTTGATGTGCGCGACCACCTCCTGCGCCTGCTCCGGCGTTGCGGTCCGGCCGGTGCCGATCGCCCAGACCGGCTCGTAGGCGATCACCCAGTCCTCGTTGGGTGGCGGGCCTTCCAGCTCCGCAAAAACGGCGTCGAGCTGCCGATCGACGACGGCGAAGGTGCTGCCGGCGTCGCGTTCGTCGCTGGTCTCCCCCACCGCGACGATCACCTGCAGACCGTGCGCGAGTGACGCGACGAACTTCTTGCCGACCTCGGCGTCGCGCTCACCGAAGATGTGGCGGCGCTCGGAATGGCCGACAAGCGTGAGGTCACACCAGCCGGCGAGCATCGCTGGTGAGATCTCGCCCGTGAAGGCGCCCGAGTCCTTCCAGTACACGTCCTGCGCTCCGAGCCGGACGCCCGTGCCTGCGAGCACCGAGTGGATCGCCCAGAGATGGGTGAACGGGGGAAGCACTGCGATGTCGACCTGGTCAATCCCCGAGACGGCGGTGCACACCGCCCGCGCCAGAGCAATTCCCTCGTCCACCGTGGTGTTCATCTTCCAGTTCCCGGCGACCATGGGCCGCGACGACGAACCCAACGGGGACTGCTCGGTCAACGCCGGGCGACCTCGCGGTCGCGCAGCGCGGCGACACCGGGCAGCGTTCTGCCCTCGAGAAACTCGATGGTCGCGCCGCCGCCGGTGCTGATAAAGCCGATCTTGTCAGCAACCCCGGCGTCCTGGACGGCTGCGGCGAGGTCGCCTCCACCGATGACGGTGGTGGCCTTGGAGGCCGCGACGGCGCGCGCGACATCGCGAGTCCCGGTCGCGAACGCGGGGATCTCGTAGATGCCCAGCGGGCCGTTCCAGATGATCGTCCCGGCGCCAGCGCAGTCGGCGGCGATCTGCGCCACGGTGTCCGGTCCGGCGTCGACCACCATCCAGCCGTCGGGGATAGCCTTCCAGGCGACGACCTGGGTCGGGGCGTCAGCTGCAACTTTCTCGACAACCACGCCGTCGACCGGAAGCCGCAAATCCGCGCGGCGGCTCGGGGCGGAGTCGAGCAGCCGCCGTGCGGTTGCAACCTCATCCTCCTCGACGAGCGACGTGCCCGTGCTCTCGCCGAGCGCGCGGTAGAAGGTGCACGCCATCGCGCCACCGACCCAGAGCACGTCGACACGGTCAAGAAGATGGTCAAGCACCCCAACCTTGGTCGAGATCTTCGACCCGCCCACGATCGCCACGACCGGGGTGCGCGGATTGTCCATGACGCCGCCGAGCATCTCGAGCTCGCGGGCCATCAGCTTGCCCGCGACCGCGGGAAGCAGATGCGCGACCCCCTCGGTCGAGGCATGCGCACGGTGCGCGGTCCCGAAGGCGTCGTTGACGTACACGTCACCGAACGCTGCGAGTTGCCTCGCGAAGTCGGGATCGTTCGCCTCCTCGCCGGGTTCGAAGCGCACGTTCTCGAGCATGCCGACGTCGCCGTCGCGCAGCGAGGCCACCATGCTCTGCGCGCTGTCGCCAACCACGTCCGACGCGAGGCGCACGTCCGCACCGAGCAGGTCACTGAGGCGGGCGGCGATCGGCCCGAGCCGCAGGCTGTCGTCGATCTTGCCGTTGGGACGCCCCAGGTGAGCGACCACGATCACGCGAGCGTTGCGCGATCGGAGCGCCTCGATGGTCGGAATCGCCTCCCGGATCCTTCGATCGTCCGTGATGACACCGTCGCGCATCGGCACGTTGAGGTCCTCGCGCAGCAGGACCCGTTTACCGTGCACTTCGATGTCATCGATGGTTGCCTTCGACGGAGCGACCATCGTCCGCCTAGAGCCGGGACACGATCAGGTTCACGAGGTCGACGACGCGGCACGAGTAGCCCCACTCGTTGTCGTACCAGGCGAGCACCTTGACGGTGTGATCACCGAGCAGCATCGTCGATGGTGCGTCGAAGATCGCCGAGTGCGGGTCGTGGAGAAAGTCCATCGATACCAACGGTTCCTCACTCACTGCGAGGATGCCCTCCAGCTTGCCGCTCGCGGCCTCCCGCATCTCGCCGATGATGTCGTCGATGCTCGCGCTCTTGGACAGCGTCGCGGTGAGGTCGACGAGGCTCACGTCCGGGACCGGGACGCGCAGCGACATGCCGGAGAACTTGCCCTTCAACTCGGGGAGCACCAGCTCGACCGCCTTTGCAGCACCGGTGGTCGTGGGGATGATCGACAGCGCTGCGGCCCGTGCGCGCCGCTTGTCTTCGTGGGGGGCATCGAGGATGACCTGGTCCTTGGTGTACGCGTGGACGGTGGTCATGAAGCCCGTCTCGATCCCGAAGGAGTCGTTGAGCACCTTGGCGACGGGTGCGAGACAGTTGGTCGTGCACGAGGCGTTCGAGATGACATGGTGCTCGGCCGGGTTGTACGCCGAGTCGTTGACCCCCATGCAGATGGTGATGTCCTCGTTCTTCGCGGGCGCGGTGATGACCACTTTGCGGGCACCGCCGTCGATATGCCCACGCGCCTTCACCGCATCGCTGAACAACCCGGTGGACTCGACGACGACGTCAACGCCGAGGTCGCCCCAGGGAAGCCTCTGCGGGTCACGCTCGGCGAGCACCTTGATGACCTGACCGTCCACAGTGATGCTGTCGCTATTGGCAACAACCGTACCGGGAAATCGGCCGAGCACGCTGTCGTACTTGAGCAGGTGGGCCAGCATGTCGGGCGTGGTGATGTCGTTGACGGCAACGATCTCGAGCTCGGGCGAGCGCTCTCTGGCGGCGCGCAACACGTTGCGCCCGATGCGGCCGAAGCCGTTGATGCCAACTCTCACTCCCATGCGAGGCAACCTCCAGTGACTGTTGATTCAGCGCCCGGTGGCGCGCGCTTCCACCCTATCACCGCCTTCACCTGCCGCGGCGACAAGGCGGTGGAGACGTCCCGCCATCGCAGGGCGGCTGCACCCCGCGCGCTCCGCGAGCTGCGCCAGGTCGTCGTCCGGATGGCGGGTGCGCAGCTCGGCGGCCTCCCGCAGGGCCGGCGGCAGGGCCTGCCAGCGAACGTCGTCCGCTTCGAGCGCGGCGATCGACTCGAGCTGGCGCACCCCCGCTGCCGCCGTCCGGCGCAGGTTGGCGGTCTCGGCGTTGAGGCGGCGGTTCACCCCGCTGCGCACCTCGCGGATCACCCGCCCGGACTCGAAGGCGAGACGTCCGGCCTGCGCGCCGATGGAGCTCAGCGCCGCACCGACTCCCGGCCCCGATCGGACCGTGACCACCCAACGCCCGCGCCGCCGACGGGTCCGCGCAGGGACTCCCAGCACCGCGAAGTCACCGACGAGCTGCTCTGCTCCCGGCTCATCGGCGCAGCCGATTTCGAGATACGGCTCACCGTCGGGGCGGACCAGACGTCCCGCGCCAAGAAACGCGCCCCGAAGCCGAGTCCTCCGGCAGCACGAGCGCTCCGAAGACGGCTGCAGAGTCGATGGATCGACGCCGACAACCAGGTATTTGGTGCGCCTGGCGGCCACGACGCGAGAGACATGCGCCGGGATCCCATCGGCATGCAGCGCCTGCATGGCTGCGCGGACCGCGACCGGCCGAGTCGTCGCGATCGAACCCGGATCGGCCGTCACCAGCGCCAAGCCCTCGACGAGCGAGCGCCGGCAGCACGGCAGCAACGGCGTGTACGGCGCGAGCTCCGCGACGACACGTTGGGTGAAGGACAGCGCTGCGTCCGTTCCTGACTTCGGGTGCGCCCGGCGTGGATGGGGCATCAGCCTGTCGCGTGCGACAGCGCGGCCCATCTGGCTTCGACGCGCCGGACGTGCGCAACCCCGGCCGGACCTCGCTTACGCTCGTACAGCGCGACGGCGCGCTGGGACTGCTCGAATGCGCCGGGGATGTCGCCCGACAGGTACAGCACTTCGGCAAGGGCGAGTATTGCCTGGGCCAATTCCATCGGCGCCTGGGTGGTTTCAGCCAGCACAACTGCGCGTTGGGCGAGTTCCAGCGCCTCGTCGAAGCCACCACCCCGCGCGAGGAGTTTGGCGCGGACACCGAGACCGAGCAACTGCGTCAAGATGTCGCCGGCTCCGCCCAGCTCGAGGCCGCGCAGAACCCAGTGTTCGGCCTCCTCGAGACGACCGAGCGCGTACAACGCCTCAGCGAGCTGGCATGCGGACGTCGAGAGCCAGGCGCGCTCGCCCAGCTGCTCGAGCTCATCAACGCCCTGCCGGGCGGAGCGCTCCGCGGCGTCGAGATCACCGGCCAGCGTCTCGATCTGCCATCCAGCCTGCATCACAATCGCGGTCCCTGTGACCATTCCCCGTTCGCGCATCTGAGCGAGGGTTTCGCCAAACAGGGATCGTGCTTCTGCGTATTCTCCTCGATACGCGAGAATGAAGGCCTTCCATACGGCGGGGAGCGGCTGGAAACCTCGGTTCTCCTGCAGTTCCTGGGCGAACCAGGCCAGGGCTTCATCAAATGGGATGGATCCGTTGGCGATAGCCGCAGCGCGAAGCGCCGGGGAGTTGGTGTCCATCCAGGACTCCTCCGCCTCGAGGACATGCTGCATGACACGCATCAACGCCTCGTTCGACGCATCGAACCGGCCCCGGTAATGCTCGACGAATGCGGCTGCGACCTCGAGCGTTGCCAGGGCACCTTTGTCCTCGCTCCGTTCGATGACAGGCCGGGCCTGCTCCACCAGCGCGCTCATCTCGTTCTCGTACGCTTCGGGGTCGAGGTTCGTTCGCCATACGACGCCGATCAATCGCGCCTGCAGCGCCCGAACCCCCAGACCGGCGGACTCGGACCGATCCGCTGCCCTGTCAGCGCGTGCGATCGCGTCGTTCAGCCTGCCGACCATGCCAAGCGCCTGGATGAGCGCTTCCTCGAGCGGGAACGCGATCTCCCCATCAGGAAGCAGGAGTTCCGCACGCTGCAGCAGGTTGATCGTTGCGCGGGTGTCACCCCGCTCCAGCGAGCGCCTGCCTGCGGCCTGCAGTCGCTCGGCGCCTGCGATTGCGATCGCGCGGGCCACCTCGTCCACCGGGCCCAACTCGGCGCGATACCGGAATGCCTGCTCCAGGTGATAGCCCGCGATCTCGTCCAATTCCTCGAGGTCCGTGCCGTGCTGGATGAGCCAGTCGGCAAACCGCGCGTGCAACTCAGCACGCTCTGCTTTGGGCAATGAGTCGTACGCGGCGTCGCGGATCAGGAGATGGCGGAACGTGAACGCGTCCTCGCCGGCGAAGACGGGACGGTCGGGACGCAGCAGATCCTTGCGCACCAGGGTCATGAGCCGTCCTGCGACGTCGTGTTCCTCGGGCGCCATCACCTCCACCGCGCCGCGGTGGAAGGATTGTCCCTCGATCGATCCGCGCTCGAGGACGCCACGCTCTTCGGGCTTGAGCTGATCGAACCGCGCCGCCAGCAGCGCCTTGATGTTCGGCGGCACGATGACGTCGTGGCTGCCAGACTCCCGCACCATCGCGACGATCTCCTCGACGAACAGCGGGTTTCCGGCAGCTGTGGCGCGAACCCGGTCGCGCAGGTCCGACGGCATGCCACTGCCGGCTGGGAGCAGCTCGTCGATCAAGGACTCGGTATCAGCAGCATTGAGCGGCTCGAGCAACACCGTGGTGGCATTGAGCTTGCCTCCACCCCATCCGGGCCGGCGGTCGACCAGTTCCGGCCGGCCCAGGCAGAGCACGAGGATCGGAGCGTCGCGGCTGAAGTCGCCGATATGCTCGATGAGGTCGAGCAGGGTTTGTTCACCCCAGTGCACGTCGTCGAACACGGCCACCAGCGGCTTCGCCCCCGCGGCGGCTTCGAGCACCTTGCGCACCGCCCACGCGATCTCGGTTGATGAGGTGGTGACGGCGGCGTCGCCGAGCAGCGCCTTGATCGGCGTGGCCACCGCACCGTCACGCTCCATCAGCGCTGCCGCTTCGGCGCCGGCGGGCGTGCCGAGCAGCTGCTTCACCATCGCGATCACCGGCCAGTAGGTGATGCCCTCGCCATAGGACAAGCAGCGTCCTCGGAGCTGGATCGCGTCGATGCTGCCCAGAAACTCGGCAGTCAAGCGGGTCTTGCCAACGCCGGCCGCACCGAGAAGGGTGAACAGGCTGCACGAGCGTCCGTCGACGACGTTTGCAAATGCATCGTTGAGCATGCGGAGCTGGTTGCCTCGCCCCACCATCGACGTGCCAACGCGGTGGTCGGAATCGCGCACTTCAGTGCTCAAGGCCACCAGGCGGTATGCAGAGACGGGCAGGCTCTTGCCCTTCAGCTCGAGCGGCGCGAGCGGCTCGACGGTCACTGCGTCACGCACCAGTCGCCACGTCTCGGGACCGATGACGATCTCGCCCGGCGCGGCCGCCTGCTCGAGGCGCGCCGCCAGGTTAACCGCATCGCCGGTGGCGAGACGTTCCTCCGTGCCGGTCACCACTTGGCCCGTGTTCACGCCGGTCCGCACCGTGACCGTGGTGCCGTAATCACGTTCGAGCTCGCTGTTCAAGACGCCAAGCGCATCGCGCAGCCCAACGGCCGCGCGCACCGCTCGTAGCGCGTCATCCTCGTGCAGAACGGGCACGCCGAACACGGCCATCACGGCGTCGCCGATGAATTTCTCCACCGTCCCGCCGTGCTGTTCGATGACCTTGCGGGCGGCGTCGAAGTAGCGACGCATCACCTGGCGGAGGCTCTCCGGGTCGAGGCGCTCACCCATCGCGGTCGAGCCGGTGACGTCGCAAAAGAGCACGGTGACGGTCTTGCGCTGTGCCCTCGGGGCCGGCGCGACCGTCAGTGGCGAGCCGCATGCGTTGCAGAACCCAGCGTCCGCGGGGTTCTCTCTACCGCAGTTGGCGCACGTGTTCACAGCCGGGGATCTGGCACATCGACGTCGCGGTGGGTCACGGTGACCGAGAGACCGTCACCGCGCAGTCGCTCCGCGAGCGCCTCGACAATCACGACGGATCGGTGCCTCCCACCTGTGCAGCCGACGGCGAGACTCAGACCATCCTTGCCTCGCTCCCCATTGCGCTGCGCGGACCACGATATCAGGGCATGGGTGCGATCGATGAGCTCACGTGCCACCTCATCCTCGAGGACGTAGTCACGAACAGCCATGTCGAGTCCCGTGAACGAGCGCAGCTCCGGGACCCAGAACGGGTTGCGCACCATGCGGGCATCGACAACCCAGCCGGCGTCGGCCGGAAGCCCGAACTTGAACCCGAACGACGTCACCGCCACCGTGAGGTCCGCGGCCGGTTCCTCCTGGCTCACAGCAGTTCCTTGACGCGCAATGCGACCGGCCGTGGCACCACGGTGGTGAGCTGTTCGAGCGGCGCGTCGCGGATGGCATCGATGCTGCCGAAGTGACGCAGGAGCGCGCGTCGACGAACCGGNNCGGTGCGCCTCGTCGCGCACGCGCTGCACGAGGAAGAGCGTCGGACTGTCCTTCTCGATGATGATCGGCCGCGCGCGACCCGGCTTGTACAGCTCCTCGTTACGCTTCGCGAGCCCGAACACCGGGATCTTGGTGAGCCCCGCCTCACGCAGCGCCTTGACCGCGGCGCTCAACTGACCCTTGCCGCCGTCGATGAGGATGAGGTCGGGCAGCACCGAGAAGCTCATGTCCGCGTCATCACCACCACGCGGTGTTCGACGGGGCCGCTCGTTGGTGCCGTTGGCGCCGGCCGGGTCGAGCAGCGGGAGATCCATATCCGGGCCGTCGTCGCGAGCAAGCCTGCGGAAACGCCGGCGCAAGGTCTCCTCGATGGAGGCGAAATCGTTGGAGCCCTCGACGGTTTTGATCCCGAAGTGACGATAGCTCGCAGGTGCCGGCCGGCCCTCCTCGAACACCACCATCGAGCCGACCGAGTTGGTGCCCATGGTGTTGCTGATGTCGTAGCACTCGATCCGCTGCGGTGGTGCCGAGAGCTGCAGCCGCGCCGCGAGATCGTCGAGCAGCGCCTCGGTCTTGGCGGCATCGTAGTCGTCCACGATGCGCTGCTGACGAAGCGCGACGAGCGCCGTCTCGGCCGCCTGCGCGACCAGTTGCCGCGCGTCGCCGCGTTTGGGGACGTGCACCTCGACGGGACCACCCCTCTGTTCCGTCAGGAACTCCTCGAACACCGTGCGGTCTTCGATGTCGTCCGACACGAGGAGACGGCGTGGAATCGACGTCACGGTGGCGTAATACTGCGGAAGGAAGGCCCCGAGGCACGCGGCGGCATCAAGATCCGCGACGCCCTCGAGCTCGTGCGTCTCCATCGCCATCACGCGCCCCTGACGGATGCTCAGGACGGCAGCCATCGCGCGGCCCGCCTCAACGGCAACCGCGATGCAGTCCTCGTCGGATCGAGCGCCGCGAAGCACCGTCTGACGTTCGCTGATGCGCTCGATCGCGCGGAGCCGGTCGCGGAAGCGCGCGGCCAGCTCGTAGTCGCGGTTGTCGGCGGCGGCGTCCATCTGATCACGCAGCTCATCGTGGAGCGTGTCCGACCGGCCCTCCATGAACTCCTGCACCTGCTCGAGGATCTCCGCATAATCCGGAGCGTCGATCTTTCCCTCGCACGGGCCTGAGCAGCGTTTGATGTGGTAGTCGAGACACACGTGACCGCGCCGGAAGATCTCGTCGCTGCAGGTGCGGAAGGGAAAGATGGTGCGCAGTGAACGGACCGTGGTGCGCAGCGACTGCGCGCTCGTGTACGGCCCGAAGTAGCGGGCACCGTCGCGGATCACCTTGCGCGTGTAGTACGGCCGCGGAAACTCGGTCGCCCCTTCGGCGCTCTTGCCGCGCGGTTTGCGGACCTCCTCGCGCGCCGTCCCTGGGGCCACCGCATCATGCACGCCGGGACGGGGAATCTTGAGATAGAGGTAGCTCTTGTCGTCCTTGAGGCGCACGTTGAACCGTGGGCGGTGCTGCTTGATGAGCGTGTTCTCGAGCACCAGGGCCTCGTGCTCGCTCTGGCATGCGATCACCTCGAAATCGAAGACGCTCGCGATCATCTGGTGCGTCCGAGCCTGGAGCGCATCGATGCCCGAGAACCACGACCGCAACCGGTTGCGCACGTTCGAGGCCTTGCCCACGTAGATGACCCGCGCATCCAGGCCACGCATGACATACACGCCGGGCCCGTCGGGCGAGGCGCGCAGGCGTGCTCGGAGCTGCGCCTTGTCATCGAGGAGGCGCTCAGCGCGCCGCGGGGCCGCCATCGTGGTCACAGCTTCAGTATCGCCGGTTAGCGAGATCCCTCTGCCGCCTCGAGCTCGGCGAGGAATTGCGTCTCGTCGAGCACCCGGACGTCGAGCCGCCCGGCTTTCTCGAGCTTGGTCCCCGGTGACGCGCCCACCACGACGGCGTGGGTCTTGCGGCTGACACTCGAAGTGGGGTTCCCACCCAGGGCACGGATGCGCGCCTCGGCGTCAGCTCGGCTCATGCCGTCGAGGCTCCCGGTGATCACCCAGGGCTGCCCGGTCCAGGGTCCACCGCCACCGGCCGCGCGCTCGGGATCGACGCCGGCCGCGCGCAGATGCTCGAGGACGGCCCGGCCCTCGTCCGAGGCGAACCAGGCGGCCACGTGCGCGGCGACCACCGCGCCGATGCCCTCCACGCCGAGGAGGTCCTCCTCGGTCGCGGCGGCGAGCGCATCGATGCTTCCGAAGTGAGCCGCCAGGGCCTCAGCGGTGTGCTCGCCGACGTGGCGGATGGCAAGCCCGTCGATGAATCGAGCCAGGGGCACGCGCTTTCGCGAGGCAATCGACTCGACCAGCTTGGTCGCGGACCGCTCGGCAAACCCCTCCAGCGTCAGGAGTTGCTCCCCAGTCACATGGAACAGGTCGGCGGGTTCGGTGACGTACCCGAGGTCCAGGAGCTGGTCGATGACCGCCGGACCGAGCCCCTCGATGTTCATCGCCCCGCGAGATGCGAAGTGGATCAACAGCTCGCGGCGCTGCGCGGGACAGAGCGGATTGAGGCAGCGCCGAACCACCTCACCCTGTTCGCGAACCAGGAGGGAATCGCACGACGGACAGTGGTCGGGCATCTGCCACGGCTTGGCATCCTTGGGGCGTTTCTCGAGGATCACCCGAACAATCTCGGGGATGACGTCGCCGGCCTTGTGGAGCAGCACGGTGTCGCCGATGCGCACGTCCTTGCGCGCCACCTCGTCCTCGTTGTGGAGGGTGCAGCGCCGGACCGTTGACCCCGCCACCAGCGTCGGTTCGAGGACCGCGACCGGCGTCACCGCACCCGTGCGACCGACCTGCACGTGGATGTCGAGGACCTGGGTTTCGTACTCCTCGGGCGGGAACTTGTACGCGATCGCCCAGCGCGGCGCCCGCGAGATGGTGCCGATCTCGGCCTGCTCGGCGAGCGAGGCGACTTTGATCACCACCCCGTCGGTCTCGTAGTCGAGGTTATGGCGTCGCTCCGACCAGTGTTCGAGAAACGCGAGCACCTCGTCGATGGAGCTCGCGAGCTGACGGTGCGGATTCACACGGAAGCCGAGCGCCGCGAGCGTGTCGAGCACCTCCGCCTGGGTCTTGATCCTGCCCGGCGGATCGATCGCGTACATGAAGGTCTGCAGGCCCCGGGCAGCGGTCACCGAGGGATCGAGCTGGCGCACCGCACCGGCCGCCGCGTTGCGCGGATTCGCATAGCCGGGCTTGCCCGCCTCCTCGAGACGCGCGTTGGTTGCAGCGAACGCTCCCTTGGGCAGGTAGACCTCGCCGCGGACCTCCAGCTCGTCGGCGAGACCGGCGTCGACAGACGCCAACGTCATCGGTACCGAGCGGATGGTGCGCACATTGGCGGTGACGTCCTCGCCTTCGAGACCGTTACCGCGCGTTGCGGCACGTACGAACTGCCCGCGCTGATACGTGATCGACATCGCCAGGCCGTCGATCTTCAGCTCGCAGACGTAGCCCCCGACTGTGCCGATGACGCGCTCGACACGCGCGCCGAAGTCGCGCACCTCGTCGGGGCTGAATGCATTGTTGAGGCTGAGCATCGGAGTCCGGTGCTTGACCTTGGTGAAATTCGCCGCGGGCTCGCCACCGACGCGCTGGGTCGGCGAGTCGGGTGTCTGCAACTCTGGAAATGCCGTCTCGAGGTCGACGAGCTCGCGGAACAGGTGGTCGTACTCCGCGTCGGTGATCTCGGGTTTGTCGAGGACGTGGTAGCGACGCGAGTGATACTCGAGATCCTTGCGCAGCGCCTGCACTCGGTAACGCGCCTTGTCGGGGCTCACGGTCTCGGTCACGGCTCCACCACGGGCCAGAGCGTCGCGTCGGCCACAGCGAAGATCTTGACGCCGTGGTCGTCGAACTTGATGACGAGCTCTTCACCGCCGCGCGTCATCGTGCTCTTGAGCACTGTCCCCTCGCCATAGCGCTGGTGGCCGATGCGCATGCCCTCGCTGAAACGCTGCGGCGCAAGCTCGACGGGATTCGGTCGCGTCGCGTAACCGGCGACGGCGCGGCGAACCGATCCCGATTCGCGTAGATCAGCGAGCGACGGTGCGCCCGGGCGAATCTGGGCTTCCAGCATCGCTTCAGGAATCTCGTCGAGAAATCGCGACTGCTTAGCGACCTGCGGCGTTCCATAGGTGTGGCGCCGGAACGCGTGCAGCAGGTAGAGGCGGCGGCGAGCGCGAGTGATGCCGACGTAGGTGAGTCGGCGCTCCTCGGCGATGCCGGCGTCGCCTTCCTCGAGCGCGCGCGAATGCGGCAGCAGTCCCTCCTCCATGCCGGCGATGAACACGACGCCGAATTCGAGTCCCTTGACCTGGTGGAGCGTGATCAACGTGACGCCCTGGACCTCGTCGCGCATGCTGTCGACGTCGCTGACCAGCGCGACGTTCTCGAGGAACTGCACGAGCCCGTCCGGCGGCGGGACGTCCGCATACTCGCCGGCGAGCCCCGCCAGCTCGAGCACGTTTGCCCACCGCTCCACGCCCTCCTGGGTGCCGTCCTGGAGCATCTCGCGATAGCCGGTCTCGTCGAGAACACGCTCGAGGAGCACGGGGAGTGGCACGCGCTGCGCATCAGAGCTGAGTCGCTCCATGAGCATGGCAAAGCTGCGCAGCGCGGCCATTGCCGCGGGTCCGAGCGCCTGCTCGCCCTCATCGAGCCGCTGCGCCGCCTCGAGTGGCGCCAGGCCCTTCCTGCGCGCGAGCTTCTCCAGCTCCGCAACGCTGCGATCACCGATCTTGCGACGTGGCGTGTTCACGACGCGCGCGAATGACACCGCGTCACGCGGGTTGACGCAGAGACGCAGATACGCGAGTACGTCCTTGACTTCCTTGCGGTCATAGAAGCGCAGACCGCCGACCAGCTGATACGGGATGCCGCGCCTGAGAAACACCTCCTCGAAAGCACGGGACTGGGCGTTGGTTCTGTAGAGCACCGCGCACTCGGCGAGGCTCACGCCCTCGC
>PKYW01000091.1 GCA_003132805.1 Candidatus Dormiibacterota bacterium
CCGAGTCTCAGACAAGGAGGCGAGCGCCGCAGAGAGGGAGCGCACTTAAGTGCATGACCGAACGAGGAGCGCAAGTCGACGCCGTATGAGGCCGGCCCAGCGCCGCCGGGGGGTTAGAGGTTGCCCCGGGCTGCCTGCTCGCGCTCGATGGACTCGAACAGCGCCTTGAAGTTGCCCTTTCCGAAGCCCTTGCAGCCCTTGCGCTGGATGACCTCGAAAAAGAGCGTGGGACGGTCGCCGACCGGTCGCGTGAAGATCTGCAGGAGGTAGCCGTCGTCATCGCGATCGATGAGGATGTTCAACGAGCGCAGCCTGTCGAGGTCCTCGTCGATGCCTGCCGCGCGATCGCCGAGCGCGTCGTAGTAGGCGCTTGGGGCGGTGAGGAACTCAACCCCGCGGTCGCGCATCTCCTGCACGGTGCCGACGATGTCATCGGTGTGGATGGCGATGTGCTGGATGCCGCTGCCCCGGTAGTAGTCGAGGTATTCCTGGATCTGTGACTTCTTGAGCCCGACATACGGCTCATTGATCGGCATGGTGATCTGGGTCCGCGGATCTCGCGCGACCTTCGAACGCAGCGCGCTGTACTGGGTGGCGATGTCCTTCTCGTCGAACTCCTGGAAAACCGTGAATCCGAAGACCTCGGAGTAGAACGAGATCCAGTCGTCCATCTTGCCGGTGTCGACGTTGCCGACTGTGTGGTCGATGAAGCGCAGCCCGACTCCGCCGCCGCTGCGATTGTCGGCTCGGTACCCGGGCCAGAAGACCCCTGAATATTCATTGCGCTCGACAAAGGTATGGATGGTGTCGCCGAAGGTGGCGATCGAGGCGGAGGTGATCACCCCGTGCTCGTCCTCGGCGCGACTCGGCTCGGCGACGCTGCGGGCTCCACGCGCGGTGGCCGCTTCATAGGCCGCCGTGGCGTCCTCGACCCGGAGCGCGATGGTTCGGACGCCATCGCCGTGCAGGCGGAGGTGGTCGGCGACGTCGCCCTCGGGCTGCAGCGGTGCCGTGAGCACCAGGCGCACCTTGCCCTGCTGGAGGACGTAGCTCGCGCGGTCGCGAACACCGGTCTCGGGGCCGGCATAGGCGATGACGTCGAACCCGAACGCCTTGCGGTAGTGGTACGCGGCCTGACGCGCATTGCCGACCCACAGCTCGACATGGTCGGTGCCTTCGAGCACGGGCACGGCAATCTCGGCGACCTGGACCATGTGGTTCTATTGTAGGTCTATGAGATCGAAGGGCCAGATCGAACGCGACGAAACCGACGTCGCGGACGTCACCGATCCTCGTGAGGCTGAATTCCAGGCGCTCATCGACGCCGATCAGCGCATCGAGCCGCGCGACTGGATGCCCGACGGCTACCGGAAGTCACTGATCCGCCAGATCGCGCAGCACGCCCACTCCGAGATCGTGGGCATGCAGCCCGAGGGCAACTGGATCACCCGAGCCCCTTCATTGCGCCGCAAGGCGATCCTCATGGCCAAGGTGCAGGACGAGGCGGGACACGGCCTCTACCTGTACTGCGCGGCGGAGACGCTCGGCGTCGATCGCGCAGAGCTGATCGACCTGCTGGACCAGGGGCGGCAGAAGTACTCGAGCATCTTCAACTACCCCACGCTCACCTGGGCCGACGTCGGAGCGATCGGCTGGCTCGTCGACGGCGCGGCGATCACCAACCAGATCCCGCTCTGCCGCTGCTCCTTCGGGCCCTACGCGCGGGCGATGGTGCGCGTCTGCAAGGAGGAGTCCTTTCACCAGCGCCAGGGATTCGAGTCGCTCTATGCGCTGTCGCACGGGACGCCGGAGCAGCACGCGATGGCCCAGGACGCGGTAAACCGCTGGTGGTGGCCGTCGGTCGAGATGCTCGGTCCTCCCGACACCGAGTCGACGCACAGCGCGCAATCCATGGCATGGGGGATCAAGCGATTCTCGAACGACGAGCTGCGCCAGCGCTTCGTCGACATGGTTGCGCCGCAGGCTGTCGTGCTCNNGAGTTGCGCCGTGTCGTCGGCGGTGATGGGCCGTGCAACCGGCAGCGGGCTGCGCACCACCGCAAGGCTCAGGAGGACGGTGCCTGGGTGCGCGCGGCCGCGGCCGCGTACGCGGCCAAGCACCCGGCTGCCAGCGCCGCCGCATGAGCGAGGAAACCCCCGCGCCGCTCTGGGAGGTCTTCATCCGCAGCAAGCGCGGGCTGTCGCACAACCATGTCGGCAGCCTGCACGCACCCGACGCGGAGATGGCGCTGCGCAACGCTCGCGACGTGTACACGCGGCGCATGGAGGGGGTGAGCATCTGGGTCGTGCCGTCGGCGCTCATCACCGCGTCGTCGCCCGACGAGAAGGACTCGTTCTTCGACCCTGCGGCGGATAAGCCATACCGGCACCCCACCTTCTACTCGATACCCAAGGAAGTGCAGCAGCTGTGACCCTCGTGGTCGCCGGCGTGGCGGCCGTCTACACGCTGCGCGCAGCGGACGACTGCCTGGTGCTCTCCCACCGCCTCGCGCAGTGGTCATCGTGGGCGCCGACGCTCGAGGACGACATCGCCTTGACCAACATCGCGCTCGACCTCCTCGGCCAGGCGCGCGGGGTGTACGCACGGACCGCGGAGCTCGACGGCACCGGGCGGTCAGAGGATGACTACGCGTTCATGCGCGACGAGCGTGATTTCACCAACTGCCTGCTCGTCGAGCAGGAGAACGGCGACTTCGCCACCACGATCGTCCGCCAGCTCCTGTGCTCGACATATCAGCTCGCGCTCTGGCAGTCGCTCACAACGTCGAGCGACGAGCAGGTTGCCGCCATCGCCTCGAAAGCCGTGACGGAGACGACGTACCACCGCGATCACGCCACCGACTGGACGCTTCGCCTCGGCGATGGAACCGCCGAGAGCCATGAGCGGATGGAGGCGGCGCTCGCTGCCCTCTGGCCGTACACCTTCGAACTCTTCGAGAGCGATGCCGTCACGCGAGAGGCGAGCGCGCTCGGCGTTGGACCGGATCCCGAATCGCTCCATCCCGAGTGGCACGGATACGTCATGCACGTCCTCGGCGACGCGACGCTGGTCGTCCCGGAGAGCACCTGGAGGCCGTCGGGCGGCCGCAAAGGACTGCATACCGAGCCGTTCGGGTACATGCTGGCTGAGATGCAGCACCTTCACAGGTCGCTCCCCGGGGTGACGTGGTGAACGCAATCGATGAGATCCGGAGCGCCGCCGGAGCGATCCCCGATCCGGAGATGCCCGCGCTCACAATCGCGGACCTCGGCATCCTGCGCGATGTTCGCATCGACGCTTCCGGGCATGTCGACATCGACATCACGCCGACGTACTCGGGATGCCCGGCGCTCGACACGATCCGTGAGGATGTCGAGCGGTGCGTTCGCGATCAGGGCTATGCCGATGTGACTGTGCGCACCGTGCTGTCGCCGGCGTGGACCACGGAATGGGTGTCCGAGGCGGGCCGGGTCAAGCTCCGCGAGTACGGCATCGCGCCGCCTCGTCAGCATGGGTTCGACCTCACACCACTGACCATCGCCGTGCAGTGTCCGCGCTGCAACTCCTCGAGAACGCGGGAGCTCGCGCGCTTCGGTTCGACCCAGTGCCAGGCGGTGCGCCAGTGCGACGCCTGCGGCGAGACCTTCCCGCACTTCAAGGAGCACTGAGCGCTTGACCGTCACGCCGGTTGCGGAGGTGTCCGCCGGACATCGTCGCGCGACCATCCATCCCCTGCGTGTGAAGGCCGTCGAGCCGCTCACCGACGATTCGGTGGTGATCGCGTTCGACGTTCCGCCCGAGCTCGCGGGCGACTTCGCATTCACGCACGGACAGCACGTGTCGCTCAGATGTGAGGTGGCCGGCGACGATGCCAGACGCAGCTACTCGATCTGCAGCCCTGCCGGCTCAGGGGAGTTGCGCGTGGCGGTGAAGCACCTTCCCGGCGGCGTCTTCTCCGCGTTCGCGCTGGAGCAGCTTCGCGCCGGTGACGTTGTCGAGGTCGTGACCCCGATCGGCCACTTCAACACCCCACTCGAGCCTAGCCATGCGCTCTCCTACGCCATGATCGCGGCGGGCAGCGGGATCGCGCCCATCCTCTCCAATCTCAGCACGATTCTCGCCGTCGAACCGCAGAGCTCGGTCACGCTGATCTATGGAAACCGAACGGTCAAGGACATCATGTTTCTCGAGGAGCTCGAGGACCTGAAGAACCGGTACCCGGAGCGGTTTGCGCTGTACCACGTGCTCTCACGCGAGCAGCAGGAGGTCCAGCTCTTCCACGGACACATCGATGCCGAGCGGCTCAACCTCTTCTTCGATCAGCTGATCCGTCCCGAGGATGTCGACGAATGGTTCCTCTGCGGACCCCGGGAGATGATCGAGTCCGCCCGAGACGCGCTGCTCGAACGCGGTGTCGATGCCGGGCACGTGCATGCCGAGCTCTTCCATGCCAAGGACGTGAAGCGCCCGATGTCCGCCGAGCAGCGCAGCGCAGCACCGTCAGCAGGCGCGGCGGAGGTCACGATCATCCTCGACGGACGCAGCTCGACGTTCAACGTCGACGCGGACGGTGAACCGATCCTCGACGCCGCGTTGCGCGTGCGCTCCGACGCGCCATACGCATGCAAGGGCGGCGTCTGCGGGACGTGCCGGGCACGGCTGGTCAGCGGCAGCGTCGAGATGGACCAGCACTTCGCCCTGGAACAGCGCGAGATCGACGACGGCTTCGTCCTTGCGTGCCAGTCGCATCCCACAACGCCAACCGTCGTCCTCGACTTCGATCAGTGATCTCGCCGCGAGGCGAGGATGCTCAGATGATCGGGGTCAGCCAGCTCGCGTAGCGGTCGTCCTCGCCTTTGCAGGCGGCGAAATAGCGGTCCTGGAGCGCACGGGTCACCTCGCCCGGCTCGCCGTCACCGATGCGGCGGTTGTCGATCTCGATGACCGCCGAGACCTCCGCCCCGGTGCCGCAAAGCAGAACCTCGTCGGCGACGTAGAGCTCGCTGCGGTCGATGGTGCGCTCGACGACCTGGACGCCGAGCTCGTCGCGTGCGAACTGCATCAACACTGCTCGGGTGATCCCTTCGACGATGTTCTCTGAGGCGGGCGGCGTGATCAGCTGGCCGCGCCGCAGGATGAACAGGTTCTCCGCGCTGCCTTCACACACGTGACCGTCCTGGGTCATCAGGATCGCCTCGTCGAACCCGTTGAGAAAGGCCTCGGTCTTGGCGAGCGCGCTGTTGATGTAGATGCCGCTCGCCTTGGACCGTGCGGGTGCGACGTTGTCATCGATACGCCGCCAGCTCGATACCTGGCAGCGGATGCCGCCCATCGTGTCGACGTACGCACCAAACGGCACGGGCACGATCATGAACCCGTCGCGCAGGTTGTGAAAGCGAATGCCGATCTCCTCATTCGCCTTGAAAATCAACGGGCGGATGTACACATCGGTGCGAAAGTCGTTGCGCCGCATCAACTCGACGGTGATGTCGCAGAGCTCGTCGACGCTGTGTGGGAGTTGCATGTGGAGCATTCGCGCATTGCCCGTCATGCGCGCGAAGTGATCGGCCATCCGGAAGACATTGATGCGCTGCTGGCGCTCGCTCCAGTACGCACGGATACCCTCGAAACAGCCGGTGCCGTAGTGCAGCGCGTGGGTGAGCAGGCCAAGGTGGGCGTCGCCGTAGCGGCGGAGCTCGCCGTCGAAGTACACCCAGGTATCCGCCTGGGCACGGCGCAGCTCCGCCTGGGGGACGGGCACTTTGGTCGGGCTTTCAGTCATCTGCCATCGCCTCGTCAGGTGTTTCGATCAGGTCCGCCAGGTGTCGGATGAACCCGCCGGCGATGCCGCCGTCGGCGACGCGGTGGTCGAACACGAGCGACAGCTCGACGACGGAACGCGGGACGACCTCGTCGTCGACGACCCACGGCCGCGTCGCGATCCGTCCGACACCGAGGATCGCCGCCTCCGGGGGATTGATGATCGCCGTACCGCCGTCGACGCCGAACGCACCGAAGTTGGACACGGTGAAGGTGCTGCCGCGGAGATCGGCCGCGTCGATGGAGCCGTCTCGCGCCGCGCCGGCGAGCACCTGCAACTCGTCCGCGATGACCCGCATCGACTTGGTCTGCGCATCGCGAATCACCGCGACGACAAGGCCCCGATCGGTCTGCACCGCGACCCCGAGATGGATCGGCGTGAAACGCACCACCTCGTTGGTCTCGGTGTCGAAATGCGCGTTGAGCCGCGGGAACTTCCGGAGTGCAACCGCGCAGAGCCGCAGGATGATGGCGAAGGGCGTCACCGAAGCGTCCGTCGACCCGGGGGGAAGCTCCGCACGCAGCTCCATGAGCCGCGTCGCGTCGGCACTGACCCACGCGGAGGCGCTCGGCACATCTCGGTGAGACCGCGTGAGCCGTTCCGCGGCAATCCGATCCACCCCGGCGAGCGCGGTGCGGGTTGTGCCGGCGGCTGCAGGCTGCGGCCCGCCGGCCGAGCTCGCGGCGTCGCGAGCACTCGCGCGTTCGAGGTCCGCACTGGTCACCATCCCTCCCGGGCCGCTGCCCGTGATGGTGCTCAGGATGATGCCCAGCTCGGCCGCGCGCCGTCTCACCAGGGGAGACGCAGGTGGCGTTGCTACGGTTGCAACCGGCGCAGAACCGTCCGGACGCTGCGGGGGCGCACTCCGGCGCGACCGAGGCGCCGCCTCGCTGGTCCCGTAGCCGACCAGGACATTGCCTGACGCGCCTTCGGGAGTCGCGGAGACCGCCACTTCGATGCTGATCAGTGGCCTGCCCACAGTGATGGTCGCGCCCTCAGAGCCGTGCAGTGTGGCCACGCGGCCCGCGAACGGAGTCGGGACCTCGACGACCGCCTTCTCGGTGGTGATCTCAGCGATGGGCTGGTCGACGACGACCACATCACCCTCGGCGACGAGCCAGCGGTTGATCTCTCCCTCGGTGAGCCCTTCGCCGAGGTCGGGCATGAGGAAGTCGCGAATCGTGGGCATCGCTCAGTACTCGAGCAGTCGCGCAACCGCGTCGAGGACGCGATCCGCGTCTGGCAGGAAATGGCGTTCGATCTTTGCCGACGGGTAGGGGACGTCGAAGCCGGTGACGCGCAGCACCGGCGCCGCCAGGTAGCCGAAGGCGCGCTCACTCAACTCGGCGGCGATCTCCGCGCCGTAGCCGACGAAGCGTGCGGCCTCGTGGACCACCAGGGCTCGACCCGTCTTGGTCGCGCTCGCAACGAGCGTGTCCATGTCGACCGGCGAGAGGGTGCGGACATCGACGACCTCGAGGTCCCAACCGTTCTCGTCCGAGGCGCGCGTGGCTGCCTCAAGCGCTGTCGTGACCATCGGTCCGTAGGCGATCACGGTCGCGGTCGTCCCCTCGCGGCGCACGATCGCGTCGCCGATCGGCGGGGCGGTCACCGGCAGGTCGAGGTCCTCCTTCAACCAGTAGCGCCGCTTCGGTTCGAGAAAGATCACCGGGTCGTCGAACGCGATCGAGGCGCGGAGCAGCGCATACGCATCGGCGGGCGTCCCCGGAGAGACGACCGTGAGCCCGGCGGTATGCGCGTAGTAGGCCTCCGGGCTCTCCGAGTGATGCTCGACAGCGCCGATGCCGCCGCCGTACGGGATGCGAATGACCAGCGGCAACCCGACTCGCCCGCGGGTGCGATTGCGGTACTTCGCAACGTGGCTGATCACCTGGTTGAGCGCCGGGTAGGAGAAGCCGTCGAACTGCATCTCCACAACCGGGCGCAGCCCGTAGAGCGCCATGCCGAGCGCGGTGCCCGCGATCCCCGCCTCGGCAACCGGGGTGTCGAAGCAGCGATCCGCGCCCATCTCCGCCTGAAGCCCATCGGTGATGCGGAACACGCCGCCGAGCCGGCCGACATCCTCACCGTAGACGACGACCGAGTCGTCATCACGCATCGAGTCGCGCAGCGCCGCGTTGAGCGCGCCGGCCATGGTGAGCTCCATCAGCTGTCCTCCGCCGCCCGCAATTCCTGATCGAGGAGCGCGCGCTCGATATCGAGCTGCGGCGTGCGCGCTGCGTACACGTGGTCGAACATCTCGCGCGGGTCGCCTGCCGGGGCATCGAACAGAAAGTCGCGCATGCGTGCCGCGGCCGCCTCTCCCTCGGCCTCGACCTCGGCCACGAAGCTGTCGTCGATGACGCCGCCGTCCCGAAGCACGCGCAGGAAGCTCTCGACGGGGTCGCGTCCGCGCCACTCGGTCGCCTCATCGTCGCTGCGATAGCGGCTGGTGTCGTCGGCGGTAGTGTGCGCCTCAAGGCGGTACGTGACCGCTTCAACCAGCGTCGGTCCATCACCACGGCGGGCGAGGTCGACTGCGGTTTTCACCGCTCCGTAAACGGAGACGACGTCGTTGCCGTCGACGCGGATACCGGGAATGCCGACCCCCGCCGCGCGGAGCGCGATCGATGACGCCTTGGTCTGGAGGCGGTACGGCACGCTGATCGCGTAGCCGTTGTTCTGGACNNGTCAGCGCGACGATCGGATCGTGCTTGATCCGCGCGGCCATCGCGAGACCGACCGCGTGGAGCGCCTGGGTGGCCAGTGGGGTCGTCAGCGGGGCGACCCGGTACTTGTACGGGTCGAAGCCGCAATGCCAGCTGCCGGAGAAGAGAGCGAGGAGCTCGACGACGTCGACCCCGCGCGCGAAGGTGCCGACGGTCTCGCGATACGTCGGGAAGAGCCAGTCATCCGCCTCGAGTGCGAAGACCGAGCCGACCTGTGCAGCCTCCTGGCCCTGGCTCGAGGCGAAGACCCCGAGCGCTCCCTGGCGGGTGAGGTTGATCGCCTGACGGTCAATGCGACGGCTGAGCGCCATCAGGCGGTAAAGGGAGCGGAGCTGCTCCGCGCTCAGGTCAACGTCGTGTGGAGTGGCTGCACCGAGCGCGCCCTCGGCAGCGACATCCTGCCAGGCCGCCTGGGGCAGCCCGGGAAATGAGGACGGCCCGCTTGCGGCGGACGATACCTCCACACTCACGTTGACCGATCCTACCCCTGCGGACCCTGGGCACCGAAGTTCGGCGCGCGTTTCGCACGCCTCGCTGCCACGCCCTCGGCGACATCCGGGCCGGTGAAACCGAGAAACTCGAGGGCGAGCGAGCTGTCGAAGATGGGACCGGCCGCGCGCAGCCAGTTGTTGAGCGCGTACTTGGTCCAGCTGATCGCAGTCGGCGAACCCATGGCGAGCTTGCGGGCGACCTCGAGCGCCTTCACATGGACCTGGTCATCCGGGACGCTGAGCGAGACCAGACCGATGCGCTCCGCCTCCTCGCCGCTGACCGGCTCACAGAGGAGGAGGTGGTACTTCGCTTTGGCGATGCCGCAGAGCAGCGGCCAGATGATCGCGGCGTGGTCGCCGGCGGCGACCCCGATCCGGGTGTGTCCATCGATCAGGCGCGCGCTGCGCCCGGCGATCGAGATGTCCGCGAGCAGTCCCACAACCAGGCCGGCGCCGACGGCAACGCCATCCATCGCCGAGACGATCGGCTTGCTGCAGTTGATGACGTTGTAGACAAGGTCCCGTGCCTCCCGGAGCACCCGGGCACGGACCGCGAAGTCCGCGGCCATCGACTCGATGAGGTCGAAATCCCCACCCGATGAGAACGTGCCGCCTGCTCCCCGGATGATGGCGGCACGAGTTTCAGCGTCTGTGTCCACCGCCCGCCACACCTCGGCGAGGTCGCGGTGCATGGCCGCGTCCGCTGCGTTGAGACGCCCCTCGGCCTTCATGGTGATCACCAGGATCCCGGCCTCGGGTCGCTCGAAGACGAGGCTCGGAAACGCGGTCGCGAGGTCCCTCATCGGTTGGCGCGTCTCACGTTCCGGTGAACGCGGGCTTGCGCTTCTCCTGGAAGGCGGAGATCCCGTCCTGGTAATCGTGCGTGCGCGATGCACGGCCCTGGGCGGCAGCCTCCGCCGCGAGAACCTCGGCAAATGACGGCGATGCGTCGGTGATGCTGCGGACGATCCGCTTGGACTCAACGAACGCGGCGGTGGGACCGCGGGCGATCGACGCGGCCATCTCTCGGGTCCGGCGCACCAGGTCGGCGCCCGCGACGCTGCGGTTGACCAGTCCCCATTCGGCGGCTTCACGCCCCGACAGCAAGCGCCCCGTGTAGATGAGCTCGAGCGCGCGATGTGCGCCGACTCGCGCGACGAACGCCGCGTGCGCCCCGCTGTCGAGTACGGCGCCGATGCGTGCAAACGGGGATCCGATCCGTGCGTCATCGGCGGCGTAGATGATGTCGCAGGCGAGTGCCAGCCCGAGACCGGTTCCGAGGCACGCACCCTGGACCGCCGCGATGGTGGGCACCGCAAGGCCGGCGAGACGCTCGATCAGCGGATTGAAGACGTCGCGGAGGATCGCCTCGCCATCCTCGTGGAGCGGGTCGGCGTCGGCAAGGTCGCGGCCGCTGCAAAACGCACGGCCCTCACCGCGCACCAGCAGCGCTCGCGCACCCTCCGACTCAACCTTGTCGAGGCTCTCGCTGAGCTCGCGCACCATCGCCGAGTTCATCGCGTTCATCTTTGCGGGGCGGTTGAGCAGGAGCTCGGCGACACCGCTGTCGAAGGTCAGCAGGACCGTGCGTTCGCCGTCAGATTCCGGCATACGGGGCGCGCTCCTTGGCGGTGAGGATCTTGAGCTGGCTTGCGCAAACGGTGACACCGTTCTGGTTGAGGATGTCCCACCGGTAGGTGACCAGTCCGGACTTCGGGTCCTTGTCGGACTTCTCGATGACCTCGATGTCGAGATAGATGGTGTCGTCGATCCAGGTGGGCGCCGTGTAGCGCAGGCGGTCGGTGCCGTAGTTGGCAAGGATGGTGGTGGCATCGGCGGGAACGCCGAGCCCGGTCCCGAGCGCGAACACCATGATCCCGGGTGCGACCCGCTGCCCGAACATCGAACGCTCCGCCGCCACCTTGTCGATGTGCGGATAGAACCAGTCGCCGGTCAGCGAACACCAGTTGACGACGTCCGTCTCGGTGATGGTCCGGCCCCTGGTGCGCTGCGTCTGACCGACCTCGAGCTCATCGTAGGTCCGGTACAGAAGAAAGCGATCCACCCGAAATGCCTCCCGTGAACGCCTGGACTGGCGGGCTGGCGGAGTCTACGACCGGCGGTCGATGACCCGCTGGAGCTTTCCCACCGAACGCTCGATGGTGTCGGGGTCGACGACCTCAACGGCAACGGTGACTCCGACTCGGTCCTTGACCTCACGCGCGAGGGCCTGCGCCGCGGGGTCGCGGCGTTCGGGCGGGCAGTCGGAGCGAGCCTCGACGCGAACGGTCAACGTGTCGAGCCGGCCGTCGCGCTCGAGGATCACCTGGAAGTGCGGGGAGAGACCGTCGGTGCGGACCACCAGCTCCTCGAGCTGGGTCGGAAAGACGTTGACGCCGCGCAGGATGATCATGTCGTCGCTCCGGCCGGTCACCTTCTCCATGCGTCGGAACGCGGAGCGCGCGGTTCCCGGCAGAAGCCGGGTGAGATCCCGCGTCCGGTAGCGGATGATGGGGAGCGCCTGTTTGGTCAGCGATGTGAAGACGAGCTCGCCGATCGCTCCGTCAGGGAGCACCTCGCCGCTCACCGGGTCGATGACCTCTGGATAGAAGTGGTCCTCCCAGATGTGGAGGCCGTCCTTCGTCTCCACGCATTCCTGAGAGACGCCCGGACCCATCACCTCTGATAGTCCGTAGATGTCCACGGCGTGCATGTCCATGCGACCTTCAATCTCGGCGCGCATCGCCTCGGTCCACGGCTCCGCACCGAAGATGCCGATGCGCAGGGAGCTCGTTCGAGGATCCACACCCTGACGCTCGAACTCGTCGATGAGCGCGAGCATGTAGGAGGGCGTGACCATGATGATCGCGGGCTCGAAATCACGGATCAGCTGCACCTGGCGCGGGGTCATCCCGCCGGAGACCGGGACGACGGTGCAGCCGAGACGCTCCGCTCCGTAGTGCGCGCCGAGGCCACCGGTGAACAGGCCGTACCCGTAGGCGACGTGGACGGTGTCGCCGCGGCGTCCACCGGCTGCACGGATTGACCGCGCCATCAGGTCGGCCCACGTGTCGAGGTCGTCCTGCGTGTAGCCCACCACCGTCGGCCGGCCGGTTGTGCCGCTCGACGCATGGATGCGCCGCACCTCCGATCGTGGTACTGCGAACATGCCGAACGGATAGTTATCGCGAAGATCGAGCTTGGTGGTCAGGGGAAAACGCGCGAGGTCGGCAAGGGTCTCGCAGTCGTCTGGCACAACACCCGCGGTGTCGAATGCGCGCCGGTAATGTGCGACGTTGGTGTACGCGTGCCGCAGTGACCAGCGCAGGCGCTCGAGTTGCACGATGAGCAACTCGTCGCGGCTCAGCCGCTCACCCGGGTCGAGCAGCTCGGGAGGCGGCGCAGTTCCGAGGGTCACGCCTGCGCTTGCCCGATCGTACGGCTGGTGCCCCGAAACTCCGCGATCACCTCGTCGCCACGGCGCACGGTGACGTCGTAGATTCCCGAGCGTCCGAAGCTGGTGCGTTCCACGGCGCGCGCTTCGAGCACGTCGCCGGCACGTGACGGCGCAACGAAGGTGATGTCGACCGCTGCCGCGACCGTCAGTGGACCGTGGCTGTTGCAGGCACATGCGAACGCGGTGTCCGCCACCGCGAACACGAACCCGCCGTGCGTGATGCCATGACCGTTCACCATGTCCGCGCGTACGGTCATCGTCGCGGTCGCGGCGCCTGCACTGACGTCGCGCACCTGGATACCGAGTGCACGTGACGCGGCGTCATCGGCAAGCATCCGGGTCACCGATTCAGTCACCGAATCTCTCCCATGGGTGCGGTCGACGCCTTCGCGCTCAGAGGGTTATTTTGCTGCGCTCGACGGCGGCCACCGCAGCGGGAGCGCCGCTGAGCACCACGTGCGCCGTCGCACGCCTGCCTCCGAGGTAGAGGATCAGCTCGCTCGCCGGGCCCGTGAGCACGGCCATATCGCCTGATCCGCGCTGCTTTCGGGCGCCGTCGGGACGAACCAATTCGAGCCCGTAGGGACGGATCGCTCGTGCGAGGCGGCGGGCACCGTAGCCGGTCGCCCCCCAGGCGATTGCCTCGAGATCGGCCATCGGTGGGCGCGAGTCACGACCATTGGCGCGGCGGACGTCTTCATGGTGGATGAAGTATTCCAGCCCGTTGAACGTGTTGCGAATGCGCGGGAGGCGCCACGGGATCAACGGCGCGCCGGCGCGCAGGCGCGCGACCACCGCAGGGAATCCTTTGGCCTTCTCCACCGCGCGCTGCGCATCGGACCAACGGTGGAAGTGCTCGCGCAGGACGAGATGCGCAGCGAGATCCGCGGTCGTCCAGCCCTCGCAGAGCGTGGGCGCATCCGGACCGAGCTCGAGCAGCAGGTCGCACAATGCCATGCGCTCGCGGACGTCGAGCGGTTCCGTCATTCGGTTGGTGGCGGTGACTGCACGTGCTCCGCAAAGAAATCGAGGGTACGGCGCCACGCATCGGCAGCTGCATGTGCGTCGTATGTCTTGCCGGTGTCGTTGAAGAAGGAGTGCCGGGTTCCCGGATACACCTTGATGTCGCGCGCGACACCCAGCTTTGCAAGCCTGGTGTCGAGCTTGCGGCCGGACCGTGCGGTGAAGTCCTTGCCCGGGTAGCTGCCAACCACCGGGCACATCCGGCGCACCGCTTCGAGCGGTCGAGGGTTGGTGCCATAGAAGGGTGCGATGGCGCGGAGTCGCCGGTCTCGCCGTCCCCACGCGATGGCGAAACCGCCGCCCATGCAGAAACCGATGGCACCAACACGCTCCGGGTCCACCTCGGGTTGCGAGACGAGATGATCCATGGCAGCGCCAAGGTCGGCAATCGATCCGGGCTCGCGACCGGTGACCATCGATCCCATGAGACTCGCCATACAGACGGCGCGGCTGTGACCGGTGAACAGATCCACCGCGAGTGCCGCGTATCCCTCGCGTGCAAATCGGCGCGTGATGTCGCGGATGTTGTCGGTGAGGCCGAAGGCTTCATGGATGACGACCACACCGGGATGCGGACCCGCGCCTTCCGGCATCGCCAGGTAGCCGCGAAATGTCGAACCCCGCGAGGGGAAGGTGACTTCTCGGGCTGCCGGCGGGGTGGTGGTGATGCTCATCAGCGTAGCGTCTCTCGCCGCCGACCCAGCCTCCACGAGTTCGGCGCATCTCTCTTTACGGTGGCGCGTTACATGACCCACATCACGTGACCTTCCCGAGCTGAGACCAGGTCGACCGTGGTGTGAGCACCCAGGCATCGACGGGTGGCGCCTGTGACTGCGCCGCGGACTTCGGCGGTCCGAAGATCAGCAGGTCAGTGCCGTCGGTGACCTCGGTGCCCCCGGCCACCGGCAGGGCGCCGGTCGGAAACGACGCCCAGTCCGCGCCGCCCCAGACCCACAGTGCCGCTTGCGTCGACGAGGATCCGCTGCAATTGCACAGCACGAGGCGGCCATTTACCGGGTCCAGCGCCATCGTCGATCCGTCGAGGGGAGCCCCGATCGTCGGCGGCAGGAGAGTCCACGAGTCGCCATTCCACCGCCAGGTCGTGTTCACGGCGCCGGTGGACGGCGGCGGGCCGACGCAGCAGCCGACGGCGATGAGCGAGCGCGTCACCGGGTCGTACCCCATCGGGCTGTAGGTCGCGCCGGCAGGCAGTGCCCCGTCCGCCGAATGGCTCCAGTGGGTTCCGGCCCAGACCCAGGTCGCGGCGGGATTCGAGATGACTCCTGAGCGCGTGAGCAGCACCATCTGCATGGTCGCCGGATCCCAGGCCATGTCGGATCCCTCGCCGGGATCCGGCCCACCCGCCCCGCTGTCGAGTTGCACCCATGTGGTTCCGTTCCACGCCCATGTGTCGTGGACCGGCTCGCCAGGCTCGAGGCGCCCGCCGAAGAGCATCACCGTCTTTGTCTGCGGGTCATACGCCTCGGAGGCGCCGAAACGCCCGGCGGGGCTCAGTGACGGGTGGGCCAGTGTCCATCTCGATCCGTCCCAGATCCAGGTGTTCGGGTAATCGCCGACACCGCCGAAGAGGACGACCTCATGCGTCGCGAGATCGTCCGCGACACTGAACCCGATCCCCGCCTCGGGCTCGAGCGGTACCGGGCTCGGAGTGATGGCTTGCCGCGCCGGTGTTGGCGTGGGCGACGAGCTGACCGGAGCAGACGTTGGGCGCTGACCGAGTGAGATCACGATCCCGATCGCGCTGGCCACAGCGATGATGCAGAGGAGCGCTACGACCGAGCGCGTGTTCACGCGACGCCTGCCGCTCTTGCCCGGTTCGCTCGGTGGTTGCTCCTGCATCACTCCCAGGGAAATGTGCCATTCCGGTGCAACCCTCCGCCCCCGCTACGATGGCGGTGGTGACCACCCTGACCCCGTCCACCGGCAGCATCGACCTGGACGCTCTCGTCACCTCATGGAGAGCGGCCAACTATCTCACCGTCGCGCAGATCTACCTTCAGGCGAATCCGCTGCTGCGCGAGCCGCTGCGTGTGGAGCACATCAAGCCACGACTACTCGGTCACTGGGGCACGTCCCCTGCGCAGAGCCTCATCTATCTCCAGCTCAACCGTCTGATCCAGCAGCGCGACTGCGACGTCCTGTACATCGCCGGACCGGGCCACGGCGGGCCCGCCATCGTCGCCAACGTGTACCTCGAAGGGACGTACTCGGAGATCTACCCGGCGGTCTCCCTCGACAACGCCGGACTCCTCCGCCTGGTGCGTCAGTTCTCGACGCCGGGTGGCATCCCCAGCCACGTCAGCGTTCCGACGCCTGGGTCCATCCACGAGGGCGGCGAGCTGGGATACGCGCTGGTGCACGCGTTCGGAGCAGTTTTTGACAATCCCGACCTGATCGCGGCGTGCGTGGTCGGCGACGGTGAGGCGGAGACCGGTCCACTCGAGGGATCGTGGAAGGGCGTGAGCTTCCTCGATCCTCGTCGCGACGGTGCGGTGCTCCCAATCCTGCAGCTCAACGGCTATAAGATCAGCGGTCCCACGGTGCTCGGCCGTGCGCGCGAGCAGGACGTCCTGGGCTTGCTGAGCGCGCATGGATACGAGGCCCACATCGTCGGCGGCGACGACCCTCGTGCCGTGCACGAGAAGTTTGCGCAGACCCTCGATCGTTGCTACGAGCGCATTCGCGAGATCCAGTCGCGCGCGCGGAGCGGCGCCGAATCGGGCCAGCCGATCTGGCCGGCAATCGTGCTGCGCACCCCCAAGGGGTGGACGGGACCGAAGTTCGTCGATGGGCTGCCCGTCGAGGGAACCTTCCGCGCGCACCAGGTACCGCTCGACAACGTCCGGACCAACCCGGAGCATCTCGCCCAGCTCGAGGAGTGGATGAGGAGCTACCGACCAGAAGAGCTGTTCGACGCCGGTGGTGCTCCAGTCCCCGAGGTGACGTCGCTGATGCCTCACGGCGACAAGCGCATGGGTTCGACGGCATACGCCAACGGCGGGCGTTTGCTCCGCCCCCTGCACCTTCCGGAGTTCACCGAGTACGCCATGCCCGTCCACCCCGGGGTCACCGTCGCGGAGTCCACCCGGCGGCTCGGGGAGTGGATTCGCGACATCTATCGCGACAATCCCGACAACTTTCGCCTCTTCTGCCCGGACGAGACCAACAGCAACCGGCTCGGCGCGGTGTTCGACATCGAGGACCGCTGCTTCGAGGAGGAGACGATCCCGATCGACGATCACGTAAGCGCGGGCGGGCGAGTGATGGAGGTGCTGTCGGAGCATCTCTGTGAAGGCTGGCTCGAGGGGTATCTGCTCACCGGTCGGCACGGGTTGTTCGCCACCTATGAGGCCTTCGCGATGGTGTCCGCGTCGATGACGGTTCAGCACGCCAAATGGCTCGAGGCTGCGCGCGCGTTGCAGTGGCGCGAGCCGGTCGGGGCCCTGAACATCCTGCTGACATCGACGTGCTGGCGGAACGACCACAACGGATTCAGCCACCAGGGGCCTGGGCTCATCGACACCGTGATGTCCCTGAGCGGCGACGTGGTCCGCGTGTACCTGCCCCCGGACGCGAACTGCCTGCTCTCGGTGGCGAATCACTGTTTCACCAGTCGCAGCTACGTGAACCTGATCGTCATCGACAAGCAACCGGAGCTCCAGTACCTGTCCATGGATGCGGCGATCGAGCATTGCGCGCGCGGCGCATCCGTGTGGTCCTGGGCGTCAAACGAGGGTGACGGCGACCTGGACGTCATGCTCGGCTGCGCGGGTGACATCCCGACGCTCGAGACTCTCGCGACTGCAGCGCTGCTCCGCGAGTACGTGCCCGACCTGCGTTTTCGCATGGTCAACATCGTCGACCTGCTGGCGATGAGCCCCGCGCCGTTCCATCCGCACGCGCTCAGTGCCGAGACGTTCGCCGAGCTCTTCACCGATGACGTCGACGTGGTGATGGCGTTTCACGGCTACGCGAGAGCGTTCCACCAGGTCGTGCACGGGCGTCCCAACGCCGCGCGATTCCACGTCCGCGGGTACAACGAGCACGGCACCACCACCACGCCGTTCGACATGGTGGTGCTCAACGAGATGAGTCGCTACCACCTGGCCATGGAGGCACTCCGCCGCGCCCGGCGCTCCCCGGCCGGAGCCGACGATCTGATCCACTTCTGCGAGTCACAGCTGCGGCGACATCACGCGTACGTGCGCGAGTATTTCGAGGACATGCCCGAGATCCGCGAGTGGCGCTGGCCGGGGTGAGCAGCGCCTCGTCGCCGGCTGCCGATTCGGCTTGATCGATGCGCATCCTCGCTGTCAACGCCGGCTCGAGCAGCCTGAAGCTGAGCGTCGTCGATGACGATGATCGGGTCGAGGATGAGCAGGAGAGCGACGGCGACGCCGATCCCATAGCGGCGCTGCGCGACTTCGCCGCGCGAGTGGGGGACGTTGACGCTGTGGCCCACCGGCTCGTGCACGGCGGCGCGTTGATCCGGCACGCCGTCCTCGTCGACGACACCGTGCGTGACCAGCTCGACGCCGCTGTCGAGCTGGCACCGCTGCACGTCCCACCCGCGCTCGCGTTGCTCGACGCCGCACGCACGAGCATCGACCGACCCCAGATCGTGTGTGTCGACACGGCGTTTCACGCCGGCATCCCCGAGTTCGCGACCACGTACGCGGTGCCGGCGCACTGGCGCGACTGGGGCGTGCGTCGCTACGGATTTCACGGGCTCTCGTATGCATGGTCGAGCCGCCGAAGCGCCGAGTTGCTGCAACGACCGGCGGAGGAGTTGCACGTGGTGATCACGCACATCGGCTCTGGCGTCTCGGCGTGCGCCGTACGAGATGGACGCAGCGTCGACACGAGCATGGGTTTCACGCCGCTCGAGGGCGCGGTGATGGCGTCGCGAAGCGGCACCGTCGACCCCGGCGCGTTGCTCTGGCTGCAGGAATCACACGGGCTCACCGTTGGGGCGATGACGCGGTTGCTCGAACACGGCAGCGGACTCTTCGGACTCTGCGGGATGTCGGACATTCGCGATGTCGAGCGCGAAGCGGCGCTCGGCAACCAGGCCTGTGTCCTTGCGCTCGACGTGTACGTTCACGTGCTCGTCCGGGTCATCGGCGGGCTCGCCACGTCGCTCGAGCGCCTCGACGCGTTGGTGTTCACCGGCGGGATCGGCGAACACTCGGCGTTGGTTCGCCGCCGCGTCTGCGCTCGCCTCGGCATCCTCGGACTCCCCGACGCCCTGCTGTCCGCAGATGGAGACGCGATCATCGCGCCCGCGAATCGCGGGCCGGCGGTTGTCGTTGTCACCGCACGCGAGGACGCGCAGATGGCACGCGAGGCGCGCCGGGTGCTCGCCGCCTAGACCGCCGACCGCTCGGTCACCGCCTCGGCGACGGGCGCCACCTCCACCGCAATCCGCGGCTTGTGGCTGATCAGGGTGCACGCGAGACCGGAGAGCGCCGCGGTGCCGGCGGCGTACCACCAGAGGTTGTGGAAGTGCGCCAGCGCATCGGCGGGACTGTGCGGCGTTCCCAGGATGACCACGAGCAGCGCGATGCCGAATGCACCGCCGATCTGCCGGGCGGTCTGATTGACCGCGCTTCCCACCGCGAAGCGGTTCGGATGCAGGCTCGAGACGGCGGCGGCACCGAGCACCGGGAAGGTGAGCCCGATGCCGAGCCCGATGATCAGCGTTCCCGGCAACCACGTGGCGAGGTAGTCGGGGTGCACACCGACACGGGTGGCGAACCAGACCAGCCCGGCAAAGAACACGGTGAAACCGGCAAGCAGCACCTTGCGAAACCCAACACGCGAGGCCGTGCGCCCTGCGGGGCCCGACACGACCGCAACGACGAGCGGGCCGGGTGTCACGGCCAGTCCCGCTTCGAGGATCGGGTAGTGCCACACGCTCGTGAGAAACAGGATGTTGCCGAGGAGCATCGCGAAGAATCCCATCGCGTACAGAAACGTCGCCGCGTTGGCCACGCTGAAGGATCGAGCTCTGAAGAGCGTCAGGTCGAGGACCGGTTCGGGATGCCGCGCCGACCGCCAGAGGAACACCGCACCGACGACCACCGCCCCGGCAAAGCATCCGACCACCGGTGCAGTCGCCCAGCCCCAGGTCGGTCCTTCGGTGATACCGAGCACGAGCGCCGAGAGACTCAACGCGATGAGCACCGCGCCGGCGTAATCCGGGGCCGCCCCAGGTGTGCCGGCGTGTGATTTGACCAGGACGCGGCGGCCCGCGATCCATGCCGCCACACCAATTGGCACGTTCACGAAGAACGCTGCGCGCCAGCTCCCGACAGTGATCAACGCCGCGCCAAGCGACGGCCCAGTGGCAACCGCGAGCGCTCCGACCCCACCCCACAGGGCCACGACCTGCGAGCGGCGTTCGGTGGGGAATGCGGCAAGCAGCAGGCTCAACGATGCCGGCAGGAGCGCGGCCGCTCCGCAGCCCTGGATCACCCGGCCCGCCACGAGCAGCTCGACAGACGGCGCGAGGCCGCAGAGCGCCGACCCGACGGTGAAGACGCCCAGGCCTGCGAAGAACACCTTCCGGCTGCCGAGCCGGTCCGCCGTGCGTCCCGCGATCACGAGCAGCGACCCGAAGACGATCCCGTAGCTGGTGATCACCCAGGCGAGCGTGGCCCGCGGATCGGTCGGAAATGATCGTTCGAGAGCGGGAAATGCCACGTTCACGATCGACAGGTCCAGCGACGCCATGAACGCCCCGAGCGCGGTGACCGCGAAGACGATGCGCCGGCGCGTCACCGGTGTCGCGACCAGAGGCGACTGCGGAGCGCTCAGCTGGCTCATTGCCGCGACTCTACGCACTTGCGTTCTATTATGCAACTCACTATGCTCAGGCGAATGGATCGCAAGAGCTTCGCGAGGATGGACTGCTCGGTTGCCCAGTGCCTCGAGGTCGTCGGGGAGTGGTGGAGCATGCTCGTCGTCCGCGACGCGTTCCTCGGCGTGACCCGGTTCGACGACTTCCAGCGCCGCCTCGGCATCTCCCGCAACATCCTCAACGAACGGCTCAACACGCTGGTGGAGGCGGGCGTGCTGATCCGGGTGCCGTACTCCGAGCATCCGCCTCGCGACGACTACCGTCTCACCGACAAGGGACGCGACCTCTGGCCCGTCCTGACTACGATGCGCCAGTGGGGCGACCGGTATGCGGCCCCGAGCGGCCCACCGCTGCGCGTGACTCACAAGGCGTGCGGGGCGGTGACCGAGGCCGTGTTGGTGTGCAGCTCCTGCGGCGAACATATCAGGGCTCGTGATGTCGAGGCTGCGACCAGCCCCGGGCACGCCCCCGCACTGATCCCGCAGCGAGCCTGACGGCGTCACGTCGCGGTCACGCCGCGGGATCGGTAAGCTCCGGCGTCATGGTCGACTGGGTCACGATCTCGGCGCTCGCGACCGCGGGCGGAACCCTGGTCCTCGCGGTCGCGACGTTCTCATCGGTTCGCTCCGCCAACCGGGCGGCACGTGCCGCGGAACGATCGCTGCTCGCCGGTTTGCGTCCCGTGCTCATGCCGTCGCGTCTCCAGGATCCGCCCCAGAAGGTGTCGTTCAACGACCTGCACTGGGTGACCATCGACGGCGGCCACGCTTCCTTCGAAGTGAGCCCGCAGGCGATCTACCTGGTGATCGGCCTTCGCAACGCCGGATCCGGCATCGCGGTACTCCACGGCTGGCACTTCTACCCGGAACGCGCTGGGGCCGGTGAACCGGCCGACGTCCGCGACTTTCGGCGCATGAGCCGCGACATCTACGTTCCCGCAGGCGACACCGGGTTCTGGCAGGGCGCGTTTCGCGATCCAAACGACCCGATCTTTGCGGTTGCCCGCGACGCCGCGACAGCGGCACGACCCGTGACCATCGACCTGCTGTACGGCGACCACGAGGGTGGTCAGCGAATGATCAGCCGCTTCGGGCTCTCAGCGACCCCGAGCGGTTCGTGGCTGGCCGTTGTCGGACGCCACTGGAACCTCGACCGCCCCAATCCTCGTTAGGCGTTGCCGTAGGCCGTCTCGGCGCCGACACCTGGAAAACAGAAGAGACACGCCCCATGCGGGACGTGTCTCCTGTCAGCGCAGTTTGGAAGGGCTGAGCCCCTCAGTAGTAGTGGCGCCGGCCCCCCACCGCATGCCCGGCCATCCCGAGCAGTTCGAGCACGAGCCCGAGGACGATGAGAATGACGCCGACTGTCACCAGGACGGGGATTGCCGCCAGCAACCCGACGATGAGCAGGATGATGCCCAGAACGATCACGCCTCGCCTCCTTGTGTCGCGAACTTCAATGTGTCTTCGTGGTCGCGGTCAGACCGGACGATCGTCGATCGTGGTCGTGGTGGTTCCGTTCCGCCTGATGTAGCCCGGACCGCCCCACGACGACCAGAAGATGAGTGCCAGGACGATGCCGAGTGCACCTACTCCCATGAGGATGTACCCGATGGTGTGCAGATCGACCCCACTCGTCGTGACGTGGATCGCGAAAGCCAGCACGGCTCCCACCGCCAACAGGAAGATGCCTACTCCAAGGCCCATTGCAACTACCTCCTTGCATCGCTGTCCCGCCCTATCCCAGGATATTGTCAGCGATCATATGGCTTATTCGTATAGTCACCCTATCACATATGGACCAGGATGTGGTAGGCGTTCGCCGACCTCGTTAACGGACAGGAACTGACCCCAATGCCACCGAGCATCTGGGGCAGCCGCGCCGGCAGCTTCCAGCCGGGATCAGTCTGATACCGTAACGTCCAGAAAATCTGCTAGATCAACTAACAGATTGAATACCTGACGTTGAGCGTCGTGCTCACCTGTCAAGCACATGGACCAAGTACGCACGCGGGGTTTCGGCTTATGTCGACTGCGAGCGCCCAGGCCCAATCCGGCCTCGCTCGGACTCAATGGGTTGCCTCCGCCGCACTGGCGAGCAGCCTGGTTCTGGCCGCCTGCGGCACCGCGTCGTCGGTGGCTCCACGGACCACGGTGCCGCAGCCATCGAACCGGCTCCGCTCTGTGCTCGATGCGGCCTGGACCGGATACAAGCAGGTCTTCATCCAGCCGGATGGGCGCGTGGTGGACCCCACCCGCGGCGGTGTCACCACCTCTGAAGGTCAGAGCTATGCGCTGCTGTNNGACCAGACGGCGTTCGACTCAGTGTGGCGCTGGACGGCGAGCAATCTCAGGGTGGGCGGGGATGCACCGTTCGCATCGCTCTGGAGCGCCGGCAAGGTGGCGGACGCCGACTCGGCGAGCGACGCCGATTCGGACATCGCGCTGGCGCTGCTCTACGCGGCGCGTCGCTTCGATGACCCCGCGCTCCGCGGTGAAGCGCTCGGTACGCTGAGCGCGATCTGGAAGGACGACGTCGTGTCAATCGACGGCATGAACGTCCTGACGGCGGGGAACTGGGCCGCAACGCAGCAGTCACCCGGGCCGGTGATCAATCCCTCGTACTTCGCGCCATACGCGTACCGGACGTTCGCCGCCGAGGATCCGGCCCATCCGTGGTCGACGCTGGTCGACAGCTCGTACACGCTGCTCGATGAGTGCACCGATGCGGTGCTCGATGGGACGCCATCGAGCGGCCTGCCACCCAACTGGTGCGCGATCTCGCGTGCAAGCGGCCAGATCGTGTCGTTCCCGACGATCGCGGATGCCGACGACTACGGGTACGACGCGTTCCGGGTCATGTGGCGCGTGGCCCTCGACGCACTCTGGAATGACGAGCCGCGCGCTCGCGCGTACCTCGAGCGCACCAGCTTTCTTCGCACGCAGTGGAACACCGCCAAGCACCTGGACCCGGTCTACGGGCACAACGGTAGCGTCGTCAGCTCGTACGACGACCCCACCCTGTACGGCGGCGACATCGGCAATTTCCTGGTGACCGATCCTGCCGGCGCCGCGCAGATCGAGCAGCTGCTGCTGGCGTCGTTTCACGCATCGTCGCCCGCGTATTTCGGCGATCCGCAGAACTATTTCGAGCAGAACTGGGTGTGGTTCGGCCTCGCGCTGGCGGGTGGCGCGCTGGTCGATCTCGATCGAGTCGCCGCATGATCCTCGAGAGCGTCATCTTCTTCGCGCTCCTGCTGGCGACCACGCTCATCCTTGCCCTGCTCCCCCGGACGATGACCGCGCATGCCTGGCTTGGCATACCGTGCTGCATCCTCGCGCTCACGGGAGCCGGCGCGNNCCCGATCGAACGAGACGAGCCGGGCCTGATCGCGCTCGGCACCGTGGCCATCGTCCTGGTCATCGCCATGCGCATCGTCCAACCGCGCTGGAGCGTCGTCAGCGCGCAACTGTTCGTGGCCGTGACGGCTGCGGCGATCTGCTACCTGGTCTATGCCTCGCTCCAGACGTTTCTTGGCGGGCTGCCGATCGCAGCCGTGCTCGCTTCCATCGTTCTGCTTGTCCTCGAGATCCTCGCGTTGGGGCTGTCGGTGTCCTTCACCTTCGAGATCTGCGACGTGCTGTCGCGACGCGAACCCCGGCGAACGATCCCGCCGCTCACGCGAGCACCGTGGGTCGCGCTCCAGGTGCCGACATACAACGAACCGGTCGAGGTGGTGCGACCAACACTGGAGTCGCTCGCCCAGCTTGACTATCCGAATCTCCTCATCCAGGTCGTCGACAACAACACGACGGACCCCGCGCTCTGGCAACCGCTCGAGCGGCTGTGCGCCGAACTCGGCCCGCGCTTCAGCTTCGTCCATCTCGAGAACTGGCCGGGATTCAAGGCCGGCGCGCTCAACGAAGCCACCCCGCGATTGCCCCAGGAGGTCGAGATCCTCGGCATCGTCGACGCCGACTACCAGGTGCATCCGCAGTGGTTGCGCAACACGATCGGCTATTTCGACGATCCGTCAGTCGCGTTCATGCAGACCTCGCAGCACTATCGCGAATGGCAGGACAACCCCTACCTGCGCGGTCTCTTCTACAGCTTTCGATATTTCTTCGACATCACGATGATCGCTCGCAATCACCGCAACGCGATCATCTTCTGCGGAACGATGGGGCTGATCCGTCGCTCAGCGTTCAATGAGATCGGCGGCTGGAACCAGGAGTGCATCACCGAGGACGCGGAAGCGTCGCTGCGCATGCTCGGCGCCGGCTATCGCGGCGTCTACGACAAGGCGGCGTACGGCGAGGGATTGATGCCGCTGGACTTTGACGGCCTCAAGAAGCAGCGGTTCCGCTGGGCGCTCGGCGGTATCCAGATCCTCAAGTTTCACTGGCGCGAGATGGTCCCGTTCGCGAGGCACAAGATGCGACTCACGATCTCGCAGCGGATCCATTACCTGCTCGGCAGCGTCCAGTGGTTCGCCGAGGTGCTCACAGCGACGTTCACGATCCTGCTGCTCGCGACCGCACTCGCCACCTCACTCCATGAAAAGCTCCCGATACGCCAGCTGACCGGCGCCGTGCTCGCGGTGCCACTCGCCTTTGCGGGCACGGGCGTGCTGCGCGCTGTGTGGGCACTGCGCCGCGCATGCGGAGCCAGCACCCGCGACGCCCTCTATGCCCTGCGTGTGTGGTTTGCGCTCTCCTGGGTCGTCACGCTCGCGTGTGTCCGCGGCCTCGTGCAGAAGCACGCGGACTTTCTTCGCACCGCCAAGAGCAAGGAGGGCCGCTCACTCATCGGTGCGCTCCGCGCATCACGCGCGGAGACGCTGCTGGTGATTGCGAGTGTCGCCGGCGCTACCGCGATGCTGGTGCGATCGCCGAGCGTCGCGACCATCGTGCTGGCGCTGCTGCTCCTCTTCGAAGCCTTCGTCTATTCCAATGCGCCATGGGCGAGCCTGGCGGCCGAGGGCATCATCCTCACGCCTGAGCGCCGCGCCTACGCTCGCTCGCCGCAGAACACCGGCGATCGGCCGGCACGCAGGCGACCGCTGGTTGCGCCACTCGCGGCCCTGGGCGTGGCGGCGACAGCGGCCGCGATTGCGCTGGTCATCGCCTCGCCGAGCGAGAACGCGCCTTTCGGCGGTCCGCAGGCGGACCTGCCGCGCATCGGGAACATCGTCCCCAACCTCAAGATCGGCCCGCTGCCAGACGTGACCCCGTCAGCGGTGGCGTCGCCGTCGGCCAGCGCATCGCCGAGCGCAGGGGCCTCGCCGTCCGCCTCGCCAAGCGCATCGGCGCAGCCTTCGCCGACTCCATCGGCATCGCCATCTGCGCCCGCGTCGCCAACCCCGAGTGTCGCTCCCACGTCAACGCCGGCTCCCACGCCAACGCCGCCCGACTAAGGGAGCCGAACGCTCCCGGTCAGATATGCGTCACAGCTGCGCGCCGCGGCCCTGCCGTCGGCGATTGCCCACACGATCAGCGAAGCACCCCGAACCGCATCCCCAGCCGCGAAGATGCCCGGGGTCGCACACGCGAAGTCCGCATCCACGGCGACGTTGCCCCCTGAGTTGCGCATTACCGAGAGCTCATCGAGCAGCGTGGAGCGCGACGCTCCCTCGTAGCCGATCGCGATGAGCACGAGGTCGGCATCGAGCTGTATCTCGTCCTCAGAGACAGGGACGAACGCACGGCTGCCACCGTCGCGACGCGCCTCCACCCGCACCGCGCGAACGCTGCGCACGTCACCTTGGTCGCCCTCGAAGCGCGTGACCATGAGGCCGAACTCTCGTGAGCCTCCCTCGTCATGAGCCGGGTACGTGCGCAGGATGAGCGGCCACTGCGGCCAGGGATTCCCGTCGCGGCGCGAGTCCGGCGGTTGCGCATAGATGTACAGCTGCTGCACGTCGCTGCACTGCTCGCGTATGACGTTGCCGAGGCAGTCCGCGCCGGTATCGCCGCCGCCGATGATGATCACCTTGCGCCCCCGGGCGGTGATCTCGGGATGCTTGCTGACGCGATCCCCCGCCACCCTTCGGTTCTGCTGCACGAGGTAGTCCATCGCAAAGTGGATCCCGCGCAGCCCGCGCCCCGGAACATCGATGTCGCGCGGCCGGTCGGCGCCGACGCCGAGCACGACCGCGTCGAATCGTTCGCGCAGCTGCTCTGCGCTCACGTCGACGCCGATGTCATAACCGGTCTCGAAGATGATCCCCTCGGCCTCGAGCAGGTCGATACGCCGGTCGATGACCCACTTCTCCATCTTGAAATCGGGAATGCCATACCGGAGCAGCCCGCCAATGCGATCAGAGCGCTCGAACACTGTTACGCGGTGGCCGGCACGATTGAGCTGCTGCGCTGCCGCAAGTCCCGCCGGTCCAGATCCGACGACGGCCACCGGCCGCCCGCTGCGGTGCGCGGGCGGCTCGGCGCGGATCCAGCCTTCGGCAAAGGCGCGATCGATGATGGATTGCTCGATCTGTTTGATCGCGACCGGGTCATCGTTGATGGCCAGCACGCACGCGGGTTCGCAGGGCGCCGGGCAGAG
>PKYW01000022.1 GCA_003132805.1 Candidatus Dormiibacterota bacterium
GAGCGGCCAAGCTGAGCATCGGACCGGATGGTCTCCTTTCCGTGACCACAGAGCATTCGTACTGGCTCCGTTGCCACGTACTCAGTCGTATTGCCCGGCCCTCCGCCTGAGGAGATCCGGCTTCTTGATCACGATCCGGCGGCCGTCGTGCTCGACATATCCGAGGCGTTCAAAGGAGTTGAGGACCTGGTTCACGCTCTGGCGCGATCCCCCGACCATGTTGGCGAGGTCCGATTGGGTCATGTGGAGGTCCATGGCCTGGCCGTCCTCACCAGGAATGCCACGCTCTTCGGCAAGACGGAGCAGGAGCTTGGCTACTCGGCCGTGTAAGTCCAGGAAGACCAGGTCGGCGGCCTGATCGGTCAGCCTTCGGACCATCGTGCCCAACGATCGGAGGAGGCCGTCGGCGAGTTCGGGTGAGGTGCGAAGAAGGTCCAGCAACGCGGCTCGACTGATCAGCAGCACGGTCGCGGCCTCGACGGCAGCTGCGGATGCCGACCGGAGGCCGCCGTCCACCATGGGCAATTCGCCGAAGACGGACGCCGGCCCGAGCGTGACCAGGAGCATCTCGTCGCCATCGGGAGAGGTTCGATAGACCTTCACGAGGCCCGAGACCACCACGCAGAGGGCGTCGCCCGGGTCGTCCTCGCGAAATATGGTCTCTCCGCGTCCATAGGACCGCCGGATCGCCTTGTCGGCGAGCCGCTGCGTGGCATCCTCCGGCAGCGCCCCGAACAGCGAGGTGTCCTGCAGGAGCGCCGCGTCCTCCCGGCCCATCTGACCTCCCTTTGGTGCTTCTCAGTCCAAGCGCACGCTGGCGCGGCACCGTCGAATGTAGAGTGCCAGAAACCATGGACGATCGTGGACCGACGAAGGATCTGCTGGCAGAAGTGATTCAGCTCGCGTCCGACCTCGGGCCGGTGCTCCGTCCCCGAGGCGACGAGGAGTTTCTGCAGGCCATCGTCGAAACTGCCCGCCTGGTCTTCGATGCGGCCGCGTGCTCGATTGCACTGTTCGATGAGCGCGACGAGCAACTCGTGTTCCGCGTCGCGGCGGGCCTCGGTGCGGAAGCCACTGTCGGGATCCGCATTCCCGCCGATCGCGGCATCGCGGGGTGGGCGCTCATGTCGGGACAGTCGATCGCCGTCGACGACGTTCGTCAGGACCCGCGTTTCGCCGCGGACGTTGCCGAGAGCACCGGTTACGTGCCCAACGCGATCATGGCGATGCCGCTGGAGAGCGAGCGCCAGACTTTCGGAGTCATCGAGGTGCTCGACCGCCGGCGTGGAGGCGGCGAGGGCGCTGATGACATGGAGGTGCTGGCGCTGTTCGCGCGCCAGGCAACTCTCGCAGTCGAGAGCTCGAGGATCTTCTCGAACCTCGGACGTGCACTCCTCGAATCAGCGGCACTGGCGACGCAACGGGACAGCCTGCGCGCCGCGCTCGAGGAGCGGGCCGCTCAAACGCCGCGATCGCAGGGGGAACTTGCGGAGCTCGCACTGCTCTTTCACGATCTCGGCGTCCTCGGACCCGACGAGCGCCGCGCCGCCGCTCGCATCGCCGAGGACTTCCTCGCGTACGCACGCAAGCAGCGCCGTTGAAACCGGCCTGGTCGTGGCAGTTCGATCCTGCGACGCTGCAGCGAGTTCCGGCGTCCCTGCCGGCGGCGCTCACGCGTGAGTGGGCCCTAGACGGCAGCACCGGAGCAGGCGTGAAGGTGGCGGTCATCGACAGTGGCATCGACGCCGCCTATCCGGGAGTTGGACCGCTCGCGGGTGGCGCAGTCGTCGTCGCCGACGACGATGCACCGCGTGGTGCGCGAGTCATCGAGGGTCCGCACGAGGATCTCTTCGGTCACGGCACCGCGTGTGCCGCGATCATCCGGGGGGCCGCGCCTGATGCCGAGCTGTACAGCATTCGCGTGCTGGGCGAGCGTCTCACCGGCCGGGGCATCGTCTTTGCCGAGGGCATGCGCTGGGCGCTCGCGCAGGGGATGCAGGTGCTCAACATGAGCCTCAGCACGTCGCGCGTCGATTACTTCGGCTTGTTTCACGAGATCGTTGACGAGGCGTACTTCAAACGCGCGATGGTCGTGTGCGCCGTCAACAACGTTCGCGCACCGAGCTATCCGTCGCAGTACGCGTCGGTGTTCTCGGTCGCCGCCCACGAAGGACGCGACCCATTCCGTCTCGAGTACAACACCTCCCCACCGGTGGAGTTCGGGGCGCCCGGTATCGACCTTGAAGTCGGCTGGCTCGGTGGGCGGAGCATCCGCGCAACCGGCAACAGCTTCGCGGCACCGCACATCGCCGGACTCATCGCGCGCATCCTCGGCAAGCATCCTGGGCTGACCCCGTTCCAGATGAAGACGGTGCTCATGGCATTGGCGGACAACGCGCAGTAGGCGCTTGCCGCCTTGTGCCGCAGCCTTGTCCGGAATCCGACAGACAACGGTGCTGTCTTTCATCGAAGATGCTCCAAGACCCCGTGCAGGCATGCACGTCATCGGTCTCATCTGTGGAAACGGTAGGGAGCAGGACATGACCGACAAAAAGACGCTGGTCGACATGCTGAGTCGCAACCGACTCTTCGATGAGCTGACCAAGAAGGATCTCCTCCGGGTGATCGACTCGTCGAAAGAGCTGGAGCACGCGCCTGGGCGGGTGATCGTCGTCGAAGGCAGTCCGGGAGTGGGCTTTCATCTGGTCCTCGAAGGCACGGCAATCGTCACCAGGAACGGGCGGAGGCTGCGTGTGCTCGGCCCCGGGGAGTCATTCGGCGACATCGCGGTCATCGACGGTGGGCCGCGGAGCGCGTCGGTGTCTGCAGACACGCGGCTTCGGGTCTTGTCGCTGCCGCCGTGGCAGTTCAAGGCCCTGCTGCTTGAGCATCCGCAGATCGCCTACAAGCTGCTCGTCAAGTTGTCCGCATTGCTTCGGGAAGCGGAGAAACGGCCGCCCCTCTGAAGCGCGAGGCTCAGCCCGCCGGCGCCTCGGGGTTGGACTGACCGAAGGTCATGGTCGCGGTCGGGTGCGTGCGCGCGAGACGCATCTGCACCCCGCCGAGCGCCGAGGGCGACAGATCCGCGGCAGTCAGGGCGTCGACGAAGTCGTCCCCATTGATGCGCAGCACCGTACATGGCGATGCTGTGGTCACGGTCGCCGTCCGAGGGCGGCGTTCCAGCAGGCCGATCTCGCCGAAGAAGTCAGGCGGAACGAGTTCGCCGAGGGCACGCTCGACGCCGCCTTCCCCAAGCGCAGAGACATCCACCCTGCCATCGGTCAGCACGAAGAAGTCGTCGGCTACGGCGCCCTCCTGGATGAGCACCGTCCCCTCGCCGACCGTCTGCTCCACCGCCGACCGCGCGAGCCGTTCCAGCGCGGTTCGAGTGGCCCCAGCAAAGATATCGAGCGCCTGGAGCGTTGCGATGCGAGGTTCGATCGCCGACAGCTCCGCGAGCGCCCGGGCGTCAAGGGCGCGCAGCCACGGGTATGCGGCGACGCTCAGCGCCGGAATCGCGAAACCCATGATGAGCAGCGTTGCGTTCAGCCCCACGATGCCGAGCAGGATGGGCATGAGCAGCGCACCCAGCGAGACCGCAGCGAGCACGAAGGCGAAGAACACGCCGAAGACGCGCGCCACCACCTCCGGCTTGACGACCCGTTGCAGCGCGGTGATCGCAAGCACGTCAACCACGATGGTTCCCGCACCGCGTAGCACCTCGATGAGGAACGCGATCCAGGGTGCATGCACAACCGCCAACAGCGCGGTGGGCAGGCAGTACACCGCCATGCCGATGACGATGATGGCGCCGAGACGCCGGGCGGCGGCGATCCGATTCATGAACGCCGCCATCACGATGCCACCCACCCCGAGCGCGGCCAGCAGGTAGCCGTATCCGGCGCTGCCGGTGCCGAGTTGATCCCTGCTGATCACCACGAACAGGACCGTGTCGGTGCCGTAGACGAAACTCGCGAGGATGCTGAACCCCGCCAGCAGCATCACCGTCGGAGACTCGAAAAACGCTGCGAGGCCGCCCGCCATCTGCTTGAGCGGCCCGACCGTTCCTCCCTTGGTGATATCTGCCGGCTGGCTCCTCGCGCGGATCTGTCCAACCAGGACGGCGGACAGCCCGAACGTCGCGGCATTGACACCGAAGACAACCGCTGGCGGAGCGAAGATGAGCAGCGCGCCGGCGATCGCCGGACCGACGATGACCGCCAGGTTCTCGACGGCGGACTGAGCGCTGTTCGCCGCGGCGAGATGCTCCTCACCGACGATCGCCGGCGTCGCGGCCCGTGCCGACGGGTCGTAGGAGGAGCCGGTCACCGACGTCAGTGCAGCGAGGATGATTGCGAGCACCACCGCGCCGTTGAGCGCTGCGAGCACGGCGAGCCCAGCTTGGAGAACGAGCGCGACAGTGTCGAGCGTCACCATCAGGCGCACGCGCTCCACACGGTCTGCGAGGAGCCCTCCGAAAGGACTCGCGATCAGCGCGCAGAGAAACCGCGTCATCGACGCCGCGGCGACCCACGCCGGGGAGTGGGTCGCATTGAACACGAAGACGACCAGCGCGACGTTGTACGCCCAGGATCCGCTCATCGAGATCGCCAGCCCGCTGAAAAGCAGCCGGTAGTCTCGGTTCCGGAAGAGCGCGCGGTAGCTGACCTTTGCCTTAGCGGCCTCGTCCGGCGCGCTCACGGTCAGGCGGGTAGTGCGCGCTGATCGGCGCCGGCCGCGACGATATCCTGCGTCGCTGCATCGACGCGCTCGATCCATGGGGTCGCGGCAAGTTCGACGAATGCAGTCCGAGCAGGGCCAAGCAATCCCTCGGCCTCATCGCGGCGACCATGCTGCAGCATCCATTCGCCCAGCTCCAACCGTGTGACAGCGACCCAGAACGGCATCTGACGCTGCTCGAACATCGCAATGGCAGCGAGAGACGTGCGCGCAACGTCGGCGTCTCGGCCTTCGCGAGCGTCCAGGCGTGCACGGAAGCGCTGCGCGTGCGCTTCCATGATCGTCGATGTCGTTGCAGAGGGACTCAACGCTGCGCCTGCCAGCTGCCGGCGCACCACCTGCAAATCGCCGACGGCGAATGCGGCTTCGACGCCCTCGACGAATGCCCAACGAGACAAGTCGGTGTAGTCCCAACGGCCCTCACCTTGCCCTATCCGATCAGCGAGGATGTCCAGCGCCTCCCGGTCACGCCCCTCCGCTCGCAGGACAGCGCAGCGCGCCGCGTCGTGCATGAGTTGATATTCGCTGCCGGCTTGCGTGCACAGGTCGGTCAGGCGCTTCACCAGTGGCTGTGCCTTGGCGACATCCCCTCGCCAGACGTGAATCCAGGCTCCGTAGATGAGCTCCGCCCCGAGCAACGAGTCCGTCACCTCAACGTCCGTCGATTCGAGGATATCGGCGACCACCGAGATGGCGGCATCCCAATTGCCGAGATCGACTTGCACGGGGAG
>PKYW01000006.1 GCA_003132805.1 Candidatus Dormiibacterota bacterium
ACGTCCGTCGATTCGAGGATATCGGCGACCACCGAGATGGCGGCATCCCAATTGCCGAGATCGACTTGCACGGGGAGCTGGCCGATGATGAACATGACCTCGTAGCGGCGCACGCCGATCAGTCGCGCCAGCGCGATGCCCTTCTCCGTGTAGACCCACGCTTGCGCGGGATTCGTTGCCTGCAGGTCCGCGGCGATGTTGTTATAGGCACGCAGCGCCGCGGCGTGATTGTCTGATGCCAGAGCATGTTCGAGGGCACAACCGAGAAGCGCTCGGCCCTCCTCTCGCCTTCCGCGACCTCCAAGAATGAGTCCTTTGGTGTTGATGGCCTCGCAAAACACGTCGGAGTACCCTCGCCGTTCCGCGATCTCCAGCGCGAGCTCGATGCGCTCGAGCGCGACGTCCAGGTTCCGATTTGCAAGCACGAGGCGGCGCGCAAGCTCGGCTGCCACGAGGGCGAGGTCGTCCTCGTAATCAGCGGCGGTGGCGTCCGCGCCGTTGAGTTCGGAGAACGCGGCTTCCATCCGCTCGGCGGCCTGATCCCGCTTCAGGTCGTGCGCATCAATGGCCGAAAGCGTCACCGATGTCCGCGCGGCCGCCCCGATGCGCCCAACCGCCATGTGCAACGCGACCGCCTCATCGAGATGCCGGCGCGCGGCGGCCGTGTGCAGCTGCTGCCACGCCATCTGACCTGCGCGAGTGTGCAGTGTCGCCCGCTCGGCGGGGTCTGCGAGTGTGAGCGCACGTTCGTAGTAGTGCTCTGCCGAGGCGGCTGCCGCGAGCGATGCGGCGTGATCGCCCGCTCGAACGAGAGCATCGTACGCGCGCTCGCGAAGTCCAGGCGCGTCGGGAGCCTCCGGGTCGGCCTCGAACGCCTCGAGCAGATGCGACGCGATGACTTCAGCGACGCCTTCTTCCTCAGTCCACGAGCTTTCGAGATACGCCGCGGCACTCAGGTGGCGGATCTTGCGATCGCGCCGCGTCAATGTCCCATACGCCACGCTCCGGACGAGGTCCTGGACGAAGACGTATTGACCTCGTTCGGGTGATCGCGGATCCGATTGAATGGCCAGCAGATCCTTGTTGACCAGCGTCGTCAAGCATGGTTCAACGGACTCCACCGGGAGTTGCGTGATGGCGCGCAATCCTCCTGCGGTGAAGGACTTCCCAAGCACGGCGGCGTCCTGGAGCAGCTGTCGCTCGGGGCCTCCGATGCTATCGAGCCGCGCCGCGATCAACGCGTGCAGCGTTTCGGGGACCTCGAGTGCGTCGAGCGAACCCTCGACATGGAACGTTCCGTTCTGCGCGACGAGCAGGCCGCGGTCGATCAGCATGCGCACGGTCTCGACCGCGTAGAGCGGCACGCCGGCTGCGCGATCCAGGATGCGGGCGCTCAGGTCGTCAGGCAGTCCCGGCGCCATGCCCGCGAGCATCTGGGCCATGGCCTCGGGCGGCAGCGGATCGAGTGACAGCGACGTGAATCCGCGCTTGCCAGTGCCCCACCCTGCGCGACGATCCGCCATCTCGGGACGCGCGAGCGTCACCACCAGGATCGGCGAGTTGCGCGACCACTCAAGAAGATACTCGATGAAATCCAGGAGTCCGCCATCCGCCCACTGCAGGTCCTCGAAGACCAGGACTGTCAGGTTCTGTGCGGCGAGGCGCTCGAAGAAGAAGCGCCACGCTGCGTAGAGATCGCGCGGATCGGTTGCAACGCGCTCTTCAAGACCGACAAGGTGCGCGAGCCGAGGTTCGACCCATCGTCGCTCCTCACCGGACTCGACGAACTCCTCGACGCTGCGCCGTAACTTCTCCCGCGCGGACTCAGGAGGCTCGTTCTCGAGGATGCCGGCGCGCATGCGCACCATCTCGCTGAGCGCCCAGTACGCGACTCCCTCGCCGTACGCGAGACAGCGACCGCGATGCCACCAGATGGGCTCGGTGACACCGTCGACGTACTTGAAGAACTCCCACCCCAGGCGCGATTTCCCGACACCGGCGAGGCCGACGATCGACAGCAGGCGGGCTGTCCGCTCCTCGCCGGTGGCGTGCAGGAACTCCTTGAGCAGGCGGAGCTCGCGGTCGCGCCCGACAAACGGCGGCTCGAGACCGGTAGGACGCAGGGCGCCACCCGCCGCCGCAACGACGCGCTGGGCCCGCCAGAGCCTCTCCGGATCGGGCTTTCCCTTGAGCCCGTGGACGCCTGTGTCCTCATACCCGATGGCGGCCTCGGTCGCGACCCGGGTCCCATCACCGACGTAGACGGTTCCTGGTTCGGCAGCGGCCTGCACTCGTGATGCGGTGTTGACGAGGTCGCCCGCAATCATCCCCTCGCCGCTGACCCCGAGATTGACGGCGACCTCGCCGGTCATCAATCCAGCACGGGCCTGGAGGCCGACTGCACCGACCTCTTCGCCGAAGGCAGCGACCGCATCGACCAGCTCGAGGGCGGCTCGCACCGCGCGTTCGGCGTCGTTCTCCAGGGCTGTCGGCACGCCCCACACGGCCATGACCGCGTCACCGA
>PKYW01000034.1 GCA_003132805.1 Candidatus Dormiibacterota bacterium
TGACCGTGCACGGACCGTCTGGGATCGTCGCCGGCGTGGCCGTCGATGTCGGCGACGACGGGGCGCTGCTCGTGGAGGCGTCAGGCCGGACGCATCGATTCCTCGCCGGAGACGTGCACCTCGGTCCGAGCCAGGGCTGACCGGCAGACTCGTGCCCGAAGAGGCTCGCCGCTAGGTGGCCGGCGAGGGGGTCGCCGAGGCCGAAGGCGAAGCGCCGGTGGCGCCCGAGGCGCCCGCGGCCGATCCGGTGATGTGGATCACGCCCTTCATGTTGGGGGCGTGGATGGTGCAGAGGTAGTTGTAGGTTCCCGGCTGGGTGAACTTGACCTGCCAGGTGGCCCCGGGTGCGAGGGTGGGGTCGGACAGGCAGCCATCGTTCTTGTCCTGGAACGTGACGGTGTGCACCACCGAGCCGGTGTTCTGGAACTCGATGACGTCGCCCACCGCCGCGGTCGTCGTATCGGGGACGAAGATCAGGTTGTCGGTGGCCGCTATGGTATTGCCCGTCGTCGCGGTGCCGAGCGAGCTCGCGGCGGCTGAACCGTTGCAGGCAGCAGCCGGGCCGCTCGACCCGCCCGGTGTCGTGCCATTGCCGCAGGCGAAGAGTCCGACGGCGACACACAATCCCAAGCCGACCGCCAGCGTGCGCAGATGAGTCATGTGCATCTCCGAAGGCATGTTAAACGATGGGTTCGCGGACCCGCCTTGATGCTCAGCGGAGCGCCTCGGCGATCCGATCCGCCGCCAGCTCCTCGTCCCGGCCGGGGTCGGAGAACAGGCGCATGAAGACCGTGATGATGGCGATGAAATACACGATGTTCCCCACGCCGAGCATGATTACGCCGCCGTACTGCTGATCGGTGAGCGCCGATATACCCCAGAGGCGTGGTGCCTGCACATAGAAGCTGTAGAGCGGCGCCGGCGCGAGCGCGAAGACGATCCCGAGCACGGTCGGCGGGATCCCGGCGAGGCTGAGCGCGGCGATCTTGGTGAGCGGGCTGACGGTGTGCGTCTGCGCGTCGCGGATCGGGTCGACCACCGGCCACCAGAGGATGACCCCGACGAGGATGAAGCTGATGTGCTCCACGATGTGCACCGGCACCACCCTGAGCGTTGTGTCGTACAGCGACGGGATGTGCCAGAGCAGGAGCACTGCATTGAAGATGATCACCGCGGGCCACGGCCGGGTGACCGCCCACCAGACTGTCCGCAGCGTGCTGTGGCGTTCCCGCGGCGATGGCCGAGCGCCCGCGATCCCGAGGAGCAGCAACGGCGGCGCCACCATCATCAGCAGCATGTGCTGGACCATGTGCATCGAGAACAGGTAGTAATCGCCGGCGTAGTCGATCGGCGACTCGAGCGCGATGAACGTGATCAGCAGCCCGGTGAAGAAGAACACCGGCCGCCAGCGCGGATGGCGGAACCAGGGGGTCACGTCGTCGTCCGGCCCGATCGTGCCGCGGCGCATCGCGATGATGTACCCGGCGGCCACCGCAATCAGGCCGCAGATGACGGTGGGATCCCACGTCCAGTCGCCGAACCCCAGGTGTGCCGTCAGTGCCCTCCGTCCTCCGGGAGCTCCAGATACTCATGCCTCGCCCCGCGAGCCCAGAACACACACGTGACGATCAGGTAGATCAGCCCGATTCCCCACATCGCAGGCCCGACCACCGCCCGGATGTCGGTGAGAAAGCCGGTGAGCGTGATTGCGAGTGCCAGCGCGACGTTGATGGGAACGGCGCTATTCGGCGGCAGATGCGGATGCTCGTGCTCGCCCTCCTCTTCGTGGGTCGCGGTGGCAACCGTGTCGTCGCTCAACGTCGCCGCCTCATTTGGTGACGGCGAGGAAGATCGCCGCCCAGACGAATGCCGCACCCATGAGGACGAACAGCATGATGAACATGGCGACGCCCATTCGCATGTTCCGGCGGGCGAGCTTTCGGTTCATCGTCGCGTCCTCCTCAGAGCCCTGTCACACGGTCGATCGCCATGATCGCGAAGAGCAGAGCCAGGTAGATCATGGAATGGTAGAAGAGCCGGCGTGCCGAGCGCGCCGTGGGGCGCCGCGCGGCGATCAGCGCATCAGTCAGCAGGATCCCGTCGAGCACCACGGCACCGCCCAGGTAGACCGCCCCGAAGGAGCGGGTGAGCAGCGGGAGCACGGTCACGAGGCAGAGCACGATCGTGTAGAGCACGATCTGGTAGCGGGTCTGGCGATCACCCTGGACCACCGGCATCATCGGGACGCCGGCGCGGGAGTAGTCGTTCTTGAGCAGGAGCGACAGCGCCCAGAAATGCGGCGGCGTCCAGAAGAAGATGATGAGGAAGAGCAGGATCGGCTCGATCGCCGTGCCGCCGGTCGCCGCGACCCAGCCGATCATCGGCGGCAGCGCACCGGCCGCGCCGCCGATGACGATGTTCTGCGGCGTCGAGCGCTTGAGCCACATCGTATAGACGAGGACGTAGAATGCGATCGTCAGCGCCAGCAAGCCGGCGGCGACGACGTTGACCAGAAGGCCGAGCACGACCACTGCGAAGACTGCGAGCGTGAGACCGAAGGCCAGCGCTTCCCCAGGCGCCACCCGTCCGGCGGGAATCGGCCGCGCCGCCGTGCGCGTCATGCGCGCGTCGATGTCGGCGTCGTACCACATGTTGAGCGCGCCCGCGGCGCCGGCGCCGACGGAGATGCACAACAGCGCGGCAAAGCCGATCACCGGATGAACGTGGCCGGGCGCAACCAGGAGACCGACGAGGGCCGTGAACACCACGAGCGACATCACCCGTGGCTTCATCAGTGCGATGTAATCGCCGACGCCGGCAATGCTGGGCTCGATGCTCGGCTCGACTGGCGAAAGCGTGACGCTCATCGGATCAGCGGCAGCGTGTCATATTGGTGGAAGGGCGGCGGCGACGGCAGCGTCCATTCGAGCGTGGTCGCACCGGGTCCCCACGGATTAGCGGCCGCTCGCTCTTTGCGGGCAAAAGCGAGCACCATGCCGAAGAGGAACACGAGCGTGCCGATACCGGAGATGTACGAGCCGATCGAGGAGACGAAATTCCAACCGGCGAACGCATCGGGATAATCGACGTAGCGGCGCGGCATGCCGGCGAGCCCGAGGAAATGCTGCGGGAAGAACGTCAGATTGACGCCGATGAAGGTCAGCCAGAAGTGAATCTTGCCGATGGTCTCGTTGTACATGTAGCCGGTCATCT
>PKYW01000004.1:0-519 GCA_003132805.1 Candidatus Dormiibacterota bacterium
TCGACCGCGACCGGTTCTCCCGGGCCGGCTTCGCCGGCGTCATCGTGAAGCCGATCGATGTGGCCCTCTTTCCGCGCCAGGTGCTCGCATATTGCAACGTCCTGGCGGGAGACAGTTGATGGGTCGGGCTGCGCGTCTGCTGGTCGTCGATGACACACCGCAGAACGGCCGGCTGCTCGAGGCGATGCTCACACCACACGGCTACACGGTGGCCCTCGCGCTTTCTGGCGGAGAGGGACTCGCGAAGCTGCACGCCGAGCCACCCGACCTTGTGCTCCTCGACATCGTCATGCCCGACATGACCGGATACGACGTCTGCCGACGGATTCGCGAGGATCCCGCGACGCAACTCCTACCGGTCGTCATGCTGACGTCGAGTGGCGACCAGGACAAGGTGAACGCGATTGAGGCGGGAGCGGACGATTTCATCGGTCGACCGTTCAATCCGCAGGAGTTGCTGAGCCGGGTGCGCTCGCTGCTGCGGATCAAGGAGTACCACGACACGATCCAGAAGCAGAC
>PKYW01000004.1:677-2816 GCA_003132805.1 Candidatus Dormiibacterota bacterium
TGCGTCGAGCACACCGCCACGGCGGTGCGCATGGCGGTCGAGATTCGCGAGCGCATGCAGGCGGTGACCGACGCCTGGCGCCGCAACGGTTTCGACCTCGACGCGGGCATCGGCATCGCCGAGGGGTACGCGACCCTCGGCCGCGTCGGCTTCGAAGGACGGTTCGACTATCGCGCAACCGGGACCGTCGTCAACCTCGCCTCGCGTCTGTGCTCCGAAGCGCTTGGCGGCCAGATCCTCCTCTCCCCGCGCGCCTATGCGACGGTGACCGACCTCGTGAACATCGAATCGGTCGGCCCACTCCAGCTCAAGGGTTTCCACGACCCTGTGCAGGCGTACAACGTCCTCAGCTTCGTGAAGTAGTTGCGGATGCCCGCGCGCTGCCTACGAGGGCGCCGGGCTCTCGGGGTGTCCGTTGACCGATACGACCGAAACCTCAGCCGGTAGCGGCCCCTCACTGATCAGGTCTGCAAGGGTGTTTGCGGCAGCTGCCGTGAAGTTGCCGGTGATCTCCGTTTGGTTGCTCTGGCCACCACCCGTCACGATTGGTGCTGTTAACACCTCGTCGTCCAGAAAGATGGCAATCTGAGCTGTCGGAGGTGGCCCGGCCGCGTCAGCGTGGTATGCCGCGTAGGCCGCATTGGTGATCTTCGTCCACTCCGCCGCCCCCTTCGAGTCGAAGTTGATATCGACGGTGATCTGCCCAGTGGAGGAATCGGTACCCGCCTGAGCCGAGGTGACGTCGCCGGCGTTGAGCCGAGTGTCAATCAACCAGTGATAGCCAGAAGGGTAGAGGTCTGGGTCGTCAAACTGCTGAGCATCGAAGCGACCGCGCTGATCGGCGACGCGCTGCTGCCGCTGGCCTCGAACCCGGATTTGCGCGCCGCGATCCTGGATGTCCGCAGGTCATACGAGCAGACCATCGATGAGGCGTCGAAGGACACGGTCCTGTTCGCCGGGCACNNAAGAAGCGTTCGTGGGATCTGGCGTGCCAGGAATCGCTGTCGCAAATGCGATCGAGCCCGTTACAGTGAAGAGATTGACGGCATCGGTGCTGGCGAGAGTCGTCTGCACCTTGATCTCGCCGTCGCCGACCGCTGTGATCTGCGACTGACCTTGGAACTTCGCTGCGCGGTCTTCAAGACGCGTAATAACGTTTGTGCGCACGGTTTCCGGGTCGGTGGTAATGGCGGTGCACTCGGAGGCTGTGGCGTCTTCTGGTGATCCCGGGCCGCACACTCGTAGGACCAAGGTTGTCTCGTAGTGGACTGGTCCAAGGCCGCACGAGGCAAGTGTGGCCAAGCAGAGCACCGAGAGCGCCGCTCTGGACATGAATCCTCCAACCCCTTCCAGATTACTCGACCATGGACCCGCGGCATTTCGCGGGCTCCCTTGCTGTGGGGCCTCAGGTCGATGGGCTGATCGCGAAGACGAACTCGGTGTTCGGGCCACCACTGGTCGCAAGCTGCGCTGCGAAATGCTCCGCGGCAAGGGCGGAAGCATCTTGCACGCTGAATGCCAATGACATCGGATTCTGCCCGGCGATGGAGGCGATCGGCTCGTTGACCTCTCCGGTCCCGGCAGGCGAGAACGACTGACGGGTGATCCCGCCATTGCCGTAAAACTCTGAAACGGCAAGTACCAGATCATTCAGCGACGTCAGTGCCGAGCGCGTGGTGACCGAAATGCTCGTCCCACCTAGTGAAGTGCCGCTAGTGTCAAGAGGAGCCGTCGGCTTTTCGCCGGCGATTTCGACCACCTCGAGAATACCGGATCCGCTCCCACCGGTCTCGTTGGCAACGACTGTGTCACTTGAGGCGCTGGTGGGAACGCCCAGATACACGTCGCCAATCTCGGTGTCGCCATTTGCGGTGACACTCGATTGGGTTGACAGCTGCTCAAAGGTGGTCTCGCTCGTATCACCAAGTGAGAAGGATCCGTCCTTGCTGCTCGACCCCCCGCCAAACGTGGCGAAGACCAGCAGCAAATCCCCGCTGGCCTTTGGCGTGACGGTCAGGAAAACGGATGGCGCGGCATGCGGTGTCGAGACGATCTGCACGATGCGTGGCGGTCCCTGAGGGACTGGAGTCGGCGTGGGTGTCGGCGTGGGTGTCGGCGTCGGCGTCGGGCTCGGGTTCG
>PKYW01000107.1:0-8063 GCA_003132805.1 Candidatus Dormiibacterota bacterium
CGGTGGATCTGACCGCCGCCAGTGCCGGGGCCGCGGCTGCCGAGGTGCCTCCGGAGCTGCTTGCCCAGTCATTGGGGCAGTACATGCGTGCCTGGCTGCAACGCATCCGCAATGGCGACAGCGGTGTCCTGCCCGTGCTCCTCGGCATCATCGTCGTCGCCGTCGCCTTCCAGATTGCCAATGGGAAGTTCCTGTCGCCCCAGAACCTGGTCAATCTCTTCGAGCAGAGCAGCATCTACATGCTCCTCGCGATGGCCGAGATCTTCGCGCTGCTTCTCGGTGAGATCGATCTCTCGGTCGGACTTGTCATGGGCCTGGGCGCGGTGCTGGTCGCCGAGCTGGTGCAGCCATCGCCGCCCGGGCTGGGTCTGCCCTGGTGGGCGGCCATCATCCTGTCATTGGTCATCTGCTCCGCAGTGGGGCTGATCCAGGGAACTTTCGTGGCGCGGCTCAAGATGCCGTCGTTCATCGTCACCCTGGGCGGTCTGCTGATCCTCGAAGGGGTGGCGATCATTGTTCTCGGCGGCAGCCTCGTGGGCATCGGTAACTCCAGGTTCAACAACGAGGTCGTCGTGTACGACCTGTTCTACGGGCGGTTCTCCCCGCTGGTCAGCTGGATCCTGCTCGCGGTCGTGGTCGTGCTTGCGAGCGTCTGGATCTGGCTGCGCGATTCCCGGCGACGCCGGTCCGGGCTGGTGGCACCCCCGGCCAGCCTCACGCTGCTGAAGATTCTGGTCGCGGTGGTGGCGGGGGTCGTGGTGGTGGCCGTCTGCAACGTCAACCGCGCGCATTTCGGGACGATCGAGGGTCTGCCCTACGTCATCCCGATCGTTCTGGTGGTGATGGTCGCGTGGACGATGCTGCTCCAGCGCACGCGCTTCGGGCGTTACGTCTATGCCATCGGTGGCAACCCCGAAGCGGCCCGCCGCGCCGGAATCAGCCTGCCCAAGATCCGCACCTGGGGCTTCATCCTGGCCTCGCTGACGGCCGGCATCGCCGGCATCCTCTTCGCGTCGTGGCAGGTCTCGCTCACCACCAACGTCATCAAAGACGCCAACAGTTACGTGCTGCTGGCGGTCGCAGCCGCGGTCATCGGCGGGACCAGCCTCTTCGGCGGCCGGGGCAAGACCCTCCACGGAGTGCTCGGCGGGCTGGTGATCGGCGGGATCTACAACGGGCTCTTCCTGATCGGGGTCCAATCCGATTGGATCGACGTCGTCGTGGCGCTGGTGCTCCTGGCGGCCGGAACCATCGACGTCCTCTCCCGCCGCGGCGCGCAGCCCCGGGCCTGATCCGTCTCCGTATGAGCCCCATGGCCTCGCCGGAGTCGGTCCGACGTCACAACCTGAGCCTGCTGCTCCGCCACCTCCATCAGTCGGGAGCCCTGTCGAGATCGGAGATCGGCGGCACGCTCGGGATGACCAGAAGCACGATCGGCGAGCTGGTGGCCGACCTGCGCGCGCGCGGTCTGGTGGAAGAGGGAGATCCAGCTCGCCTGGGGGCGCCGGGCCGGCCGTCGCTGGTCGCCCGGCCAAACCCTGAGGGCGCCGCGGCTATCACCGCCGAGATCGCGGTCAACTCCCTGTCGGCTGCGGTGGTCGGCCTTGGGGGTCGCATCCTTCATCGCGCCCGGGTGACCCATCAGCCGCGCCGTCTCGCGGTCGACCAGACGATCGAGGACATTGGCAAGCTCATCCAGGCAGCCCAGGCGTCGATCCCACCCGGATGCTGGGTGTCCGGTCTCGGGATCGCGGTCGCCGGAGTCGTCCGGCGCGCTGACGGCTTCGTCCACTTCGCGCCGAACCTCGGCTGGCGGGATGTCCCGCTCGGCCGGTTGGTTGCCGACCGGATCGGGACGAGCCTTCCGGTGACCATCGCCAACGAAGCCGACCTCGGCGCGCTCGCCGAGCACACCTGGGGGGCCGGGGTCGGGGTGCATCACCTCGTCTACGTATCCAGCGAGGTCGGAGTGGGCGGTGGGCTGGTCATCGACGGCCGTCCACTCGTCGGTGCGGCCGGATGCGCTGGGGAGGTCGGTCACTTCCAGGTGAACCCGCTCGGGGAACGCTGCCGCTGCGGTGCCATCGGCTGTTGGGAGACCGAGATCGGGGGCCCGGCGATCCTGCGCCGCATCGGCGTCGTCGAGAAGAACTACAAACCTGAAGCCGTCACCCGCCTGCTCCGCGAGGCAGCCTGGGGCGATCCGGTCGCGCTGGCCGCGATTGAGGACGTCGGCCACTGGCTGGCGACCGGGCTGGTTGGCCTCGTCAACGTTTTCAACCCCGAGCGCGTGGTGCTCGGCGGCTGGCTCGCGACCATGTGGCCGATGGTGGAGGACACGGTGGATGCCGAGCTGCGTGAACGGGTCATGGCGCCGTCGCAGGAGCTCGACGAACTGATCAGGCCCACCCAGCTCGGCGCCGACGGGCCGTTGCTCGGAGCCGCGGAGCTCGCGCTAACCCGCGTGCTCGACGAGCCGACGCTGGTGCCTCCCCGTTTCGCGGAGCGGCGTTCGGCCTGATCCGGGCGGCTCAGCCGACCGCGCGCAGCGCGGGATAGTACTCGCGAAAGCGACGTCTCGCCTGGCGGTACGGCTCGATCCAGGCCGGTACCGGCTCGATGACCTCGCTTACCCGAACACACGCGTCGGACGCTTCGTCGAGGTCTCGGTAGACACCTGAGGCAACGCCGCCCAGCAGCGCGGCACCGAACGCGGAGCCCTGGTCGGTCGCCATGGTCTCGAGTGGTATCTCGAGCGCGCTGGCAACGATCTGGAGCCAGAGCCGGCTTCTCGATCCGCCGCCGGAGACGCGTCCACGCACCGCCCCGGCTCCGACGTCGTGGACTGTGTCGAGGCAGTCACGAAGCGCGAAGGCAACCCCTTCGAGCACCGAGCGGGTCAGCGCGCCACGACCGTGGGTGACCGACAGGCCGCAGAACGCCCCGCGCGCGTCCGGGTCGGCGTACGGCGTCCGTTCGCCGGCGAGGTACGGGAGAAACGTCAGCCCGTCACTCCCGGGCGCGATCTGCTCCGCCTCTCCGAGCATCTTGTCGTAGGGGACATCGGGGAGCAGCGTGTCGTGGTACCAGGCCAGCGACCCGGCTGCCGAGAGCATCACGCCCATCACCATCCACCGATCCGGAACGGCGTGGCAGAAGGCGTGGACCCGGCCCTCACGATCCGGCAGGTAATCGTTGGTCGCGGCGAGCACCACGCCCGAGGTCCCGAGCACGACCGAGAGCGGCCCGGGTCCCGTGATGCCCGCGCCGACCGCGGCGGCTGCTTGATCGCCGGCGCCGGCGGCGACCGGAACGCTGTCGAGGGTGCCCACCGACTCAGTGCTCTCGGCAAGCTCCGGCAGCCACCAGGGAGGGATGTCGAGCCAGGACAGCAACTCGCTGCTCCACAGCCGTGCCCCGACATCGAGGAGCAGCGTCCCGGAGGCATCGGCCACGTCCATGCGATGCGTCCCCACGAGGTGGTCGCGCACGAAGTCCTTGGGCAGGCAGATGCGGCGGATGCGCTCATAGGCATCGGGCTCGTTCTGGCGCATCCAGAGCAGCTTCGGCGCCGTGAAGCCCGGCAGCGCGCGGTTACCGGTGAGACGCAAGAGCCGCTCCAGGCCGCCGCCGCTCTCAAGAATCGCGCACTGAGGCGCGGAGCGCTGGTCGTTCCAGAGGATTGCCGGACGGATGACTGAGCCGTCGGCGTCGAGACAGACGAGTCCATGCATCTGTCCCGAGAAGCCGATGCCGAGGGTCTCCGACGTTTCGGCGCGGAGACGTGCGAGCACGTCCTGGGCGGCTTCCAGCCATGCCTCCGGCTGCTGCTCCATCCAGCCGGCGTGCGGTGAGCTGACCGGGTATTCGTGCTCCGCGGTGGCCAGCACCGCTCCCGACGCCGGGTCGATGGCGATGCCCTTGGTGGAGGACGTTCCGACATCGATGCCGATCAGCGCGCCCGCGGTCTGCGCCATGGGGCTAGGAGCGGATGCCGTACAGGTAGTCGAGCGCGAGCTGGTCGAGTCGCTCGAATGCCATGCCGCGCGCAGCGGACGCATCGGCGTCGAAGGTTTGCGTACGCATCGACGCGAGCGTCTCGCCCGGGGCGAGCGTGGTCTGGGCGAGCTCATCGAGCCGAGCCGCCATGCGCGCGGCCTGCACCTCGGGATCCGCGCGGAACGCCTGGGTCCGGCTGCGCAGCAACAGGTAGTTGCGCATGCACGCCGCTGCGCTGTCCCACACGCCTTCCATGTCCTCGGTACGCGGCGGCTTGAAGTCGAAGTGGCGCGGGCCCTGGTAACCACCGGACTCGAGGATGTCCACCGTCCAGAATGCGCCACGGGCATTCCCCGCGCCGAATCGAAGATCCTGGTCGTAGCGCGGACCGTTCTGACCATTCAGGTCAACGTGAAACAGCTTGCCGTGCCAGAGCGCCTGGGCAATCCCATGCGCGAAGTTCAGGCTTGCCATCTCCTCGTGTCCGACTTCGGGATTCAGCCCGACCATCTCCGAATGCTCGAGCTCGTTGATGAAGGACAGCGCGTGTCCGATGGTGGGAAGGAAGATGTCGCCACGCGGCTCGTTCGGCTTGGGTTCGATCGCGAAACGCATTGCGTAGCCCTGCTCGATCACATACCCCGTGAGAATGTCGAAGGCTTCCTTGTAGCGATCGAGCGCGGCGCGAACATCCTTTGCCGCACCTGACTCCGCGCCCTCGCGGCCGCCCCAGAAGACGACGATTCCCGCGCCGAGCTCGGCGGCGAGATCGAGATTGTCGGCAACTTTGCGCAGCGCGAACCGCCGGACCTCGCGGTCATTCGCAGTGAAGGCACCGTCGCGAAACACCGGGTGGGAAAAGAGATTGGTCGTGATCATCGGCACCACCAAACCAGCGCTGTCGACCGCACGGCGAAGGCGCTCGATGGCGCTGCTCTTTTCACCGGCTGTCGCGCCGAACGGGAAGACGTCGTTGTCGTGGAAGCTGACGCCATACGCGCCCAGCTCGGCGAGCTTTGCGACGGCCACCTCGGGGTCGAGCGGGGCGCGGACTGCCGTCCCGAAAACATCAACCCCCTGCCATCCCACGGTCCAAAGCCCGAATGAGAAACGGTCGGCGTGACTCGCTTGCAGCACAACGTCCTCCTCGCGCCCGCCGTGATCCTCGAAACGTGCAAAAGTGCCGCGGAGCAATCGCAATCGGCGTTGGGCTCGAGGCCAATTATACAGTCAGCTGCGAGGTCCTCTGGGAGGGCTGCCCGCGCATTCCCACAGCGACAATTTGTATGTCTGGGACTGCGATTAGAGCAGGACCGTGACTGCGGCGGTGCCGGTACCCGAGATGCCTTCGTCGTCGATGACTGTGACCGTAATCGTGTACGGGGTGGGGAGGAGCGTCGCCTTGTACTTGTGGCTGAGTGTGAACGTTGTCCTGACGAGCGTCAGCAGGTGGGTACCGGAGCCGTCACCGTAGTTGACCGTCGCCGTGAACGTGTGACCGGCGGGGTCGGTATCGGTGAAGCTGCCGGATCCGCTGAACGTGCCGAGCAACACAAGGCCGCCACCGTTCACCGTCACCACCGGCGGCTCGTCGGGAGGAGGCGTCGGCGCCGGTGTCTGGGAGGGGGTGGGTGCCGGAGGTGGCGACACCGGGGAACCGGAAGGTGCCGGCGTCGGGTTCACGGCAGGGAGTGTGCTGCCAGGGCTCGGAGGGACGATCACGCCGCCCACGGTCTGAAGGATCGATCCGCCTTGCGGAGCCGGCCCGCCCGACGGCGCCGTTGATGTCGTAGACGTCGTCTGCCCGGCCGGAGCGTTCGAGTTACCGTTGCCCGATCCACCACCGTGGGGTCGCGCCGTCGGTCCGGGTGCGGAGACGACCGAGATCCCCGACGTTCGGGTGGGCATTGGCGCCGGCCGCGGCAGCAGGGTGGGAGCCGCGAGGCCCAAGGCGGTCGTGCCGGACATGATCGCCGCCCCCCAGTTCCAGCCGAGGCGATCGACCCAGCCGATCACCGGCAGCTGGGCGATCCACGAACCAAGCCCGACAACACGCCAGAGACGTCCCACGGAGATGTTGAGAAACGCCCGGACGACGACGGGATCGAACTGCGAGCCCGAGCACTTCACCAACTCCTGCCGCGCCGCTGTCACCCCGATCGGTTTGCAATACGGCCGCACGGCGGTCATAACCTCGTACGAGTCGGCAACCGCGACAATGCGGCCGGCGAGCGAGATCCCTTCGCCGGCAAGGCCCCGGGGATAGCCACGACCGTCGAAGCGCTCGTGATGGTGGGGCACGGCCATTGCCCACTCGCCGAGCCATGCGGCCAGTGGTTTGATGAGCAGGGCGCCCTCCTCGGGATGGCGGCGCACGTTGTCCATCTCCGCGCTGGTCAGCTTCGCCGGCTTCGTGAGGATCTCTGACGGGACGACCAGCTTGCCGATGTCGTGGAGCAGTGAAGCCCAGCGCAGCCGGGCGCGGTCACCGGGAGCCAGCTTCATCTCGTCGGCGATGAGGTCCGAGAAGACGCGGACGCGCTCCGAGTGACCTCGGGTCTGGCGATCGTGCACGCTGAGCGCCGCGACGAGCTCGAGCACCATCTGCATGTGGGCGACCTCGCCGCCGGTCTCCCCCTTGTCGCGGGCCGCCTGGAGCTGTCGCTGCAGGTCGCGCGGCTTGCCGACGCGCCGGGCGACCGCGAACCGCTTCGGCGCCTGGTCAGGGAACAGCAACGAGAGGTTGAGGAGCGCGGCGAGGGGGAGAAGACGCCGGCCCGCGCGTTCCAGGGCGATGATGGTGAGGAGCATCACCAGGCTGACCGTCGCGAAGGAGAGTGCCGTGGCGGCAAAGCCGGTCGGTTGCGGCAGGACGTGGGTCAGCACTGCTCCGGCGCCGATGCCGACGAGGACGGGAATGACCACAACCGCGGCGCGAACGAGCAGGCTCAGGATCGGTCGCCGCTGCCATTGATGGCCGGCCGGGACCGTGTCCGGCGACGCCGGCCGGGTGACGTCAGCCACGTGTCAATCCCTCAGCGGAACCCCACCCGCAAAGAATGCCCAGGGCTCCGGGGCGGAGCCAGGTAAAGGTTCGCGCGTCACAATCGCGGTGGGGTAAACGTTCGGCGCTCTGTGGCGCGGGGGTCACCTGCTCGTCGCAACCGGCGGTTTCCTCGACCGCGCGAGAGGCGCGCTCAAGGGGGCAGGGCCCGGTCACAGATACGGTGACCGTGACCGGGCCAACCGCGGTGTTGGTCAGAAGACCCTGATCGAGACCTCTGCGGGCTCGTTGAGCAGGCCCTTGATCTCGTCGTTGACCTTCAGCAGCGTGAGCGACGCGCCGGCCATCTCGAGCGACGTGCAGTACTCATTGACATAGCTGCGGAACACCTTGATGCCCTGGCTCTCGAGCTTCTTGTGCGCGATGCCGTAGAGCAGGTACAGCTCGCCGATGGTGGTGCCGCCGAGACCGTTGATCATGAGCGCGACCTCATCGCCGCTCTTGAACGGCAGGTCGGGGACGACGGCGTTGAGGAAGAGGTCGACGATCTCGTTCGCGGAGACGATCTTGGTCCGCTGCCGGCCCGGTTCGCCGTGGATGCCGATGCCAACCTCCATCTCGTCGTCGGCGATCTCGAAGAGCGGCGATCCCTTGACGGGCGGAGTGCAGGAGCTGAGCGCGATGCCGAGCGTGCGCACATTGGCGATGACATCCTTGCCGATGCGGACCAGCTCGTCGAGCGACGCTCCCTTTTCGGCAGCCGCGCCGACCGCCTTGATGACGAAGAAGTTTCCTGCCACGCCGCGGCGCCCGACGGTCCAGGTCGAATCCTTCACCGCCACGTCGTCGTTGACGAGCAGGGTCTCGACCTTGATGTCGTCGGCCTCGCACATCTCGCGGCCCTGCTCGAAGGCGAGCCGGTCGCCCGTGTAGTTGTTGACGATGTGCAGCACGCCCTTTGGCGAGTTGAGCAGCTTCGTGGTCTCGTACACGAACTCAACGGGCGGCCCCGCGAACACGTCACCGGGACATGCCGCGTCGAGCATTCCCTTGCCGACGA
>PKYW01000107.1:8170-13082 GCA_003132805.1 Candidatus Dormiibacterota bacterium
GCCTCACGCCATGCCCCGCTGATGCTTTGCAGAATGACGCCGACGGCAGTTGCGCCTGCGTCCACTGAGCCGATGCTCCGTTCCCCGGTGTATGCCGCCCGTCCGCGCATGGCGAGCATCGGCTTGGTTNNACCGCCTGGAGCGCCGCCGTCCCGTGATCGGTCGCTGCCCCGGGTTCGGCGAGCCCCGCCTCCAGAGCGTCGATCGCGGGAACGAGCGCGTCGAGCAGCGTCTTCTCTCCGAGCGACGCCCCACCGCGATCCATGATCCCGGTTACGGCAGCCCGAAGAATCGCCATCACCTCCTCGTGGCTGATGTCGGTGCGATCGCCTGCCTCCTTGGCGGCGCGAAGGAACGCGGTACCCCAGATGGGCCCGCTGCTCCCACCGACCTTGCTCGAGATCACGAAGCCCACCTTCTTCAGGAGTGCCCCGACGTTGCCGTGGTCGAAGGTCTCGAGGTCGGCTTGCACGACCTCGAAGCCGCTGCGCAGCGAGTACCCGAAGTCGCCGTCGCCAACCACCTGGTCCAGCTCGCAGAAATAGTCGGTGTTGTCAACAATGGTATTGGCCATTGTCTTCAGAATCAGATCCAGGTCATCGGTTGCGGTCATTGCCACCCCTATGCGTTCCTCCTCTGCGCTGCTTGTACGACGCGTTCTCCCGACAGGCATGCCTGGAGGTCGTCGAGAACCACGTACTGTCCAGGTCGTGCCGGGCTCGAATTGGCAAGCACCACCGTGGTTTCTCCACCCGGGTCGCCGAGCGAGGACACGACCAGCGCCGCTCCCGTGAAGTCCTCATGCTCGGTGTATCCGTTGACGGTGATCACGCAGCGCAGGGCGGCTGCGCTCGCCGCCTCGAAGCCGTTGCGCGAATCCTCGATGACGAGCACGTCGGACGGATCCAGGTGCAGCGTCTCGAGCGCAAGCAGATAGATGTCCGGTGCTGGCTTCTTGTTCGCGACACAATCGCCGGCGAGAACGGCATCGAAGCGCGCCGCGCGCTCAGGCCCGGCGGCGCGCTCCAGGATCGCCCTGACCGAAGGCTCGGCGGACGTGGAGGCGACGGCGAGCTTCCAATCGGCATCCTGCGCCGCGGCAATGATGCGAGTGGTTCCCGGCCGCGGGGGCAGCTTTCCGGCCGCGACCATCTCCGTGTAGATCTCGGTCTTGCGGCGATGCAGGTCGGCGAGCAGCGCCGCCCGCCCTTCGGGGTCAGACGGAAGACCGTTCTTCGCGACAAATTCGGGAGTCAGCTCGCTCGCCATCCGTTCCTTGCCGCCGGCGATCTGCAGCTTCTCGCCGTACACCTGCTCCGACCACTCAAGCGGAAGTCCGAACTCCGCGAACGTCTGGTTGAACGCGGGGAGATGGCCGAATCGCTCGGTGTCCGCGAGGACGCCGTCACAGTCGAAGATGATCGCGGTCACGACCAGGCCTTGCCCGCGCTGCCGAAGAGCTGAATGTGGTGCCTGGCCATGTCCATGACGGCCGTCCGCTGGGAGGGGAGGAGCTTCGACGGGTCATTCTCTCCCGGATGCGCCTGCATGTACTGCTCGGCGGAGGTCATGAAGGCGATCTTCAACGCGGTGGAGATGTTGACCTTGGCGCAACCGCGGCTGATGAGATCGGTGAACTGTGCTGCGGACATCCCTGTCCCACCGTGCAATGCCACCGGGATGCCCGTGGCCTCGACGATGTCGGTGACCCGTTGCGCATCGAGCTTGGGTGTCCCCGCGTAGACACCGTGGGCATTGCCGATAGCCGGGGCGAACACATCCACGCCCGTTGTGCGGACGAAGTCCACAACCGTCTCCAGTGATTGAACGTTCTCGGCTTCGTCGCCGGTCATCTCCTCAGTGCGTTTGAAACCTTCGATCTCGCCTTCGACGTTGGCTCCATAGCGGCGCGCTTCCTCGACCACCTCCACGCACTGACGCGTGTTCTCCTCGACAGACAGCTTGCTGGCGTCGAAGAGCACCGAGTTCCAGCCTGTCGCCAGGCACGTGCTGATGAGCGCTCGATCGGGGCAGTGATCCAGGTGCAGAGCGACCGGAACCGAGACGCGTTTCGTCATCGCGAGCCACATCGCGTACATCACGTCGACCCCCGTGATGTCCAGGTGCTTCACCGACGTCTGGACGATCACCGGTGCGCGCAACTCCTCGGCTGCCGACAGGACCGCCTCCATCGTCAGGTCGTTGACCACGTTGAACGCGGCCACGCCATACCGCTCCTGAAAGGCGCGGTCGAGGATCGCCTTGGTGCTCACGACAGGCATTGCCCATTCGCTCCCGTCAACGATCCGCTTTGTGTGAGGACTCTATCCATCACGAGGTTGGAACGCAACACCGCAGCTACCAGGCACGGCTGGAATTACGCCTGGCAAGGAGTAGATTGGATGGCTGGAAGCGGCTGTAAGTGCCGTTCGCCTGCGGTGCGTTGGTTCAGCTGACGGGGTTGACCTGCGGCTGGCTCGGTGCCACCTCACGCCCGGGCGCAGTGGCCGTCGTCGTCTCCATGATCGCGAGCAACTGCACAAGCACGTGGCGAATGTCAGCGCGGATCGCGTAGGTGGCATCCGGTTCCTGGCCGTTCACGACGAGCACGCCCGTCGACTGAAACCGATCCAACTGGTGGCGCACCTCAAAGGGGGAGAGCTTCGTCCGCGTCGCCAGCTCGTCGAGCTTCATCGGACGATCGAGCAGCTGGGTGACGATCCGCAGCCGGTCGGCGTCGCCGAGTGCGTGAAGCAGGGCGCCGGTCGCGGTGAGCTCGTCGTCGGGCCGGCTCACCAGCGAACGCACCGCATCGAGCGCCGCTCGTGGTTTGAGCGGGAGCCCGTGGCCGCTGACGTAGCTCGTCTGGAGCAGAACCTCACCGGCCGTCGCGCCCGCGCTGCGCCTGGCGACGATCACATAGAAGGCGCCGACGACGAGCACCACCACGACACCGTCCACCCAGCCGCTCCCGAACCCGACACCGAGCAGGCGCCCGAGCGCGAGCAGCCCGGTGACGATGCTGGCCACGACACCGATGTCGAGCAACGCGGCGAGGACGACGCGCACCCAGCGCGGTACTCGCACCAGCCCGGCCCCGGAGGAGGACGGCGTCCTGCGAACGGCCAGGTAGCAGCCGACGCCCATGAGGATGAGGATGGCTCCCTGGACGGCGAGCTTCTGGATCTGATCGAGGAAGTGCTCCACCGGCACCCCTATCAGGATGCCAAGTGCGACGTAGACCCCCACCCACACCACCGTCGACGAGACCATCGCGAGGATGAAGGAACGCCGCGGAGCGCGAACCGCACCCGCGACCAGCGTGGTGTAGATGCGCAGGCCGGGGATCAGCCGGCTGATCGCGATGCCTTTCCAGCCTGCCGAGCGGAGCCGCGCCTCGACGCGCTCGAGGTTGCGCTGCTGGCGCAGCCGCCGCGCGAGGCCCCTCAGCCCGCGATCCCCGACTGCCCGCGCCCAGCTGTATCCGACGAGCGAACCCGCGATGCACGCGACCAGCGCCAGGGGTATGAACGCGTAGGGGTTGAGCCCTCCTGACGCGATGAGGAGGCCGGCCACCAGCAGGGTCAGCTCACCAGGGGCAAAGGGCAGCGGGACGCCTGCCTCCTCGGCGAAGAGCAGCCCGGGCAGGATGGCAAGCGCAACCGCCCCGTGCAAACCCGACAGGAAGTTCACCGGCCAATCATCCCCCCGGGGTCCGAACCCTGCCGTACGCCTGCAACCAGATCGTTCTGCGACAGTGGCCGCTGATGGAGACTGACGCCGTCGTCGTGGGCGCGGGTCCGAGCGGCGCCACGACCGCGCTACTTCTGGCGCGGATGGGCCACCAGGTAGTGCTGGTGGATCGTGCCCGATTCCCACGCGACAAGGCATGTGGGGAGGGGCTCATGCCGCCCGGCGTCGAGTTGTTGCGGAGGATGGGCCTCCTCGAGCACGTCCTGGCCAGCGGCGCGCGCCCACTTGCGGGCGTCACCTACCAGCAATCGAGCGCAGGTCCCCGGGTGAACATCCCGTTTCCCGCGCCATCGGCCGGCGGACCCGCAGACGGGCTGGGTGTGCGCCGCACCAGCTTCGACGCCGTCCTCGTGGACGCAGTGCGCCGCGAGCCCTTCGCCGTCGTGCGGGAGGCCGAATGTGTCACTCGCCCNNGATGCCGTCCTCGTTGACGCGGTCCGCCGCGAGCCCACCGCCACGGTGCGCGAGGGCGAACGGGTGACAGGCCTCATCCGCAATGCCGGCGACGTGAACGGTGTGACAACGACGTCCGGCGGGATCCGAGCCCGCGCCGTGATCGCGGCCGATGGGCTGCACTCGCCGATTCGTTCCTGGATGGGGCTCCGGATGGCGCCGCGAGCACGTCTGCGCTACGGACTTGCGGGCCACTGGCGGGTCGAGACGCGCGACCTGGACGCGATCACGGTGACCCTCGCGCGGGACCACGAATGGTACGAGGCTCCCGTTGGTCCCGACCTGCTGCTCGTGTCGATCCTGACCCGGCGGTCGCAGCCGCCGATGACTGCGCGGAACTACGCGGCCGCAGCGCGTCGAAGTGTGCCGGCCCTCCGCGACGGGGAACTGGTCTCGGGACCGCTTAGCGCCGCGCAGTTTCATCAACGCGTCCGCACGGTCGCGGAGCACGCCGTCTTCCTGGTGGGCGACGCATCGGGTTACGACGATCCGACCACCGGCGACGGTATCGCCATCGGGATGCTCCTCGCCGAGTGTCTCGCGGAGCACGTGGGGTCCTTCCTCAGCGCTCGCGTTCCCATCGAAGTTGCCGAGGCTCGCTACGTTCGCGACCACGCGCGCCTGGTGCGAGACCGACGCCGTCTCACCCAGCTGGCGCTCTTCCTGGCGCGATCTCCACGGCTGAGCCGCCGCGCGCTCGAACGCG
>PKYW01000086.1 GCA_003132805.1 Candidatus Dormiibacterota bacterium
CACACCCGCCGGTACTGCTCCGGTCCGGCGGCCAGGTATCGACGGTCATACGAGCCACTGAGCAGCATCGCCACACCCCAGAGGACGGGAAATGTCGCTGCGAGTGCGAGGTACGGGAGACGCTCGCTCAAGCGCTCGGGCGTGGAGCCGAAGACAGCGAGCGTGGCGACACCCACCGAGAAGGTGGCAATCAACACGTCCAGGACGACGAGGAGGACGATCCACCGCCGTGTGGAAACGCGCTGCGATGGGTGCGCGATGCNNTAGACGCGCGTCGGCCAGAACGCCGCCGGCGCGCCGGCAGGCTGTCCGACCACCTGAACGTGCTGGGGTCCGTCTCCCGGCGGTGCTACCGGGCTGTCAAGCTCGGCCGTGACGCGATCCCCTCGCCCAGTGCCACTCGCTCGCCGGCTTGCCATGGAACCCTCCGGGGACGCTTCAAGATCTCTGGAACGGGAGCCCAATCGATCCGATTATGAAGGCTCTGAGCCTACCGCCCAGCAGTGGAGCCTCCCCAGAAGCCCCTCGCAGCCGAGGACGATGGCGCGCCACGTCGAGGATCTAGCAATTGATCGCAGGATAGCACGCGCGTCTCNNGACTAGGTCCTCGCTAAGCTCCATCCGCCGTGTCACTGCAAGACTTCGCGCAATCCCTCCCGGGGGTGGTGATTGCCGCCCTGCTCCCCGGCTTTGCGATGGCAACATTGTGCAGCCCTCAGTGGCGCTGGTGGACGCGACTTGCCATGGCCCCCGGGCTGTCAGCCGGATTCATCGGTGTCATCGGACTGGCGATGCACGACGTGCACATCCNNCCCTGCTCAGTCCTCGCTGGCATTGGTGGACACGGGTGGCGATGTCCCCGGGACTGTCAGCCGGGTTCATCGGCGTCTTCGGGATGGCCATGCACGACGTGCACATCCCATTCGAGCCGGTCACGGTGATGCCGCTGCTGGTGGTGCTGTGGGTCGCTGCGCTGATCCGCTGGCGCCGGAGTCCGCGTGCCGCCAGCGCCGAATCTCCTTGGTGGTTACCGATTCCGGCGCTGATTGCCGGTCTGGTCGGAGCGGGCGTCTTCTTCTGGGCACTGCATGGACAGCTGCTCCCCCCCGACTGGGACACGGCCACGCATGGAGGTCTCGCCAACACCATCGCACGCACGCATGACGTGCTTCCACTGTTCCGGATCCCAATCGAAGGAACCGAGTTCGTGCGCGTCCGTCCGGGGTTCGAGGCCATGGCGGCGGTTGTGTCGTGGCTCGGTGCGCCGTCACCAGCGATGGCGATGGCACCGGTGATCACAGTCACGCTGGTGCTGATTCCTGTTTCGCTCAGCCTGCTCGCACTCGAGGCGACGGGCTCGGTGGCGCTCGCGGCGGTGGTGCCGTTCTTCGCACTCGGCCTCGCCTTTCCGTCGTTTCAGGCAATCGTCGGACGCTTTCCGGAGACAGTCGATTCCACGCTGATCGTGCCCTTCATCGTTGTGGTCCTACGCGTGATGCGCGGTGTCTTCACGCGTGACAACGCGCTGCTCCTGCTCGCGATCACCGCGTCCATCTGGGTGATACACGGGCTCGAGATCTTCACCGCCGCGGTGATCGCGTGCGGCCTCCTGGCGATCACCGCGGTGCGCGTCCTGCGCGCGAGTCCGCGCCTGGCGCTGATCCGGATGGGTGTTGCGGCGGGCGCGGTACTGGTCGGAGCAATCATCGTGACCGTGCTCACGCGGTCGCCCCACGTCCCCCCGCCAACCGCGACACAACCCTCGTCGGCCGTGATTGACACCGTGAGCACGGGCATCCATCTGCACATCGTCCTGGCCGCGATCGCGCAGACCGACCTCATCAACCCGGTCACGGTCGCTCTGTACCTGATCGGTGTGGTCGCGCTCATCGTTCGACGTCGCATGCTCTGGGTGCTTGTCGCGCAGGTCGTGCTCGTCGCGCTGATGGTGGACGATTTCTACTTGCACAAGCTGGCCAAGCTCTGGCGTCTCATCTATCCGTGGGGCGAGCAGGATCGCATCCTGGGACTGCAGTACTGGCTGATCCCGCTCGTCCTGGGCGCCGGCTTTCTCGCGCTGGTCAGCGCGATGCGATCACTTTCGCGCACCCGACGACTGCAGATCGGTGCGACAGTCACGGCGGTCATCGTCGCCGCGGTTGCCGTGGTGATACGGCATTCACTCGGCCGCTTGTGGACGTATCTCATCGGCCAGTACTCGATCTACACGTATCCGCTCGGCACGTACGACCCGTTGACCAATCTGCGTCCATGGATCCTCGTGATGGCAATCGCCGCAGCAGTGGTTGTTGTTGCCTGGGCCGTTCTCGTTGCGGGTGTGGACATCCCCGCATTCGCAAGCAATCGATTGCGTTCGTTCGCACCTCGCGCCGACGCCCCGGCGTTGGTGTTGGGGGCCATCGCCATCCTGTGTCTCGTCGTCGGTGCGTCATACGAGCTCGGCGTGTACCGGCACGAGGTGAGCACCAGGTCGCTTGTCACGCCTGCCGATCTCACCGTGTTGAAGACCCTGTCGGACGACTATCCAAGCACGACCGTCGTGATCACCAACGGCGGCAACGATGCGGGCATGTGGCTGGCGGGCCTCACCGATCTCACACCGATGGTCCCCAACGGCTTCGAGTACGGAACCTTGAGCGTGCCGCTGGACGTGGCGCTTTCCAACGCATGCACCGACCCCGCGGATGCCGAGACCGCGATCGAACGTGATGCCGCGCTGACCGGCGCCTCGATCATCTTCATGGGCGCGCAGTCGATCCCGGTTCCGCTCTTCGGGTGGAGCGTCACGTGCATCGCAAAGCTGCCCGACCTCCGGCTGATCACGTCGGCGCCGTGGCACGGATCGATGGCGGCCGCGTTCGCGATCACCAAATAGGTTCGGCTACGACGTTTGCAGCCGTATGCCTCAGGACTCCCCTGAGGCGGCTCCGGCATACGTCCCGAAGCTCCAGACGACGCCTTCGGGATCGTGGGCGGTGAATCCCCGCGATCCGTAGTCCTCATCGCGCATCTCACGACTGATGACGGCACCGTGGGCCGTGGCTCGCTCGTACAGCGCATCGGGATCGGCCACCACGACGTAGACAGCGCCCACCCCCGGTGGGAGCTCGGCGATCCCGCTGTCCGGACGGGCGCTGCCGAGCATCACCCCGCCGCCTTCGGGCCAGCGGAGCTCGGCATGCTCGACGAGACTGCCGTCGTCATTTCGATAGACGGCAACCTCCTCGAAGCCGAAGGCATTGACCAGGAACGCGATCGCGGCATTGGCATCCCGGTACAGGAGGCTTGGCCAGACAGCGGTGCGATAGGTGGTTGTTGTGCTCATGCCCCAAAGAATGCCTCGGCGATCCGGCGTGGTGCTTGGAAAGCGCGGGTTGGGGCCGAGTTGGACGGCCCTGCACGCTCCTACCGGCTCGCGGACTACGATTGCGGCTGGCGGTGTCGACGGCACGATCAGCCGGCACGTCAGGAGGGGTGATGGATAGAGAGCAGAGGGACCGGTTGCCTCTCATCGCGCCCTCAGGTAAATGCTCGGTCGCGTGGCTATCCTCTGACACAACTCGATTCAGGAGAGGGAATGAAGGGCGCTACGTGCTGAGGCCGATCGCAGCTGCACTGTCCGGCCTCGCACTCGCGCTCATCGCGCTGGCTCCCTCGAGCGCCGCCGCAGCCACGAGCCCCATCACGGCCTACACCTTCGCCCAGAGCAGCCTGGCCGGAGCCGGCTTCGAAAACGTGATCGCAGCCGATCCGCAGCACAACGGGGTCGTCATCAGCGGCTCCGACGTCGGCGGCCTCGATCGTTCCACGAATTTCGGGGTGACCTGGGCGGCGGACGAGAACGGCACGGTCGATCAGACGTATCACACGGTTGCCGCGATCACCTTTGATCCGGCGACTCCGGGTGACGTCTACGCCGCTACGGACGGTGGAGTGGCGGAATCCACGGATGACGGCGCAACTTGGGCAGCGGTTCCCTCTTCTCCGGCGCCTCCCTCGGCATTCGATTTCAACGGCACCAACACGAGCAATCCGCAAGGCACACCTAGTTCGGAGCGATGCGTGGGAAACCTCCTGGCAATCGACGACACAACGACGCCCCACGACGTTTACGCGGCGAGCTTTGACGACGGTGTCTGGATGTACAACGGCACTGCGTGGTCGCAGATCGTCCAGCAGTCACAGCTCGGGGATGCGTTCTGCCTCACATCACTCGCGTGGGCGCCCGGCGGGACGCTCGACGTGTCCACATGGGGCGCGGGAGTATTCACCATCGGCGATCTCAGCGGAACAGCAACGGTGGACGCAGTGTCAGGCGCGCCGGCCGCGGTTCAAGAGCTCGTCGGTCTATCAGACGGTGATGTCTGGGGAGCCGGCTATACAACCGGAGTCGGCGAGATCACCAGTACAGGCTGGACGACCAAGCTCCCCTCCAAAGGCCAGCAGTTCATGTCCGTCGGCGGGTACGTCAACGGGAGTGCCGACGTCGTCATCGCGGGATCGGACAACCTCTCCCATAACGAAAAGGGCGTGCGGGACGTACTAGACGAGTCGTTCAACTCCGGTGCTAGCGGCTCGTGGCAGGTATTGCCCTCCTCGGCGAACCCGGTGAGCACTGAGCTCAATGGACAGCAGAGCGGAGATGCGTGGTGGCACTCGACGTATCCGCCGGCAATGCTGTCCTCGCAAACCATGGTGCCCTCGTCAATCGCGATCGAGCACGAGGCGACAGGAGACGATATCTGGGTCGCCGGATACGGTGGAAACTGGCGGCTGCTTGGCGCCGAAAATCAGCAAGACTTCTATCCCTCTGATTCGGGGATCGGTTCGACGGTCAACCATCAACTCGCGCTGGATCCGACCACCGCAGGAGACCCGCGCACCAGTCAGCGCGTCTATCTCGGCGACACGGACTGGGGAATGTTCAGCTCCGCTGACGGTTTCAGCACGCAGCAAGGTATCAGCGACGACCAGTTCGCCAGCGGGGCAACCGACACATTTGACACGGTTGTGGATGGCACGGTCTCGCAGCCGGTTGTTTACGTCGGCGTCGGCAATCGGGACACGAACACTCAGGGTGACCTACTCAGCGCACCGGAACCGGTGACGTCGACGAGCAAATTCCAGCCCACGGGCCTGGGCGCCGCAACCGGCGGTGGACGTCCGCTCGCGGTCGGCGTGGTCGACACCTCCGGCACACCGACGTTGATCGTCGCCGTCAGCGGCAGTGGGATGTGGACCCGTGTCGGTACCGGACCGTGGACCCAGGACACGTCGTTGTTCGCGGAGGTCCAGCAGTCAACCAGTGAAGTCTCCGCGATAGCGACCCAAGGATCGGCGGTCTATGCGTACGACCCGATGGTGGGCGTCTACCGCTCGCTGACCGCCGGTGCCCCCGGCAGCTGGACGCTCATCTGGAAGCACCCGTCGATCGCAGCGGTGCCCTCGCTGATGGTGGACAGCTCAGTGGCCACGCCACGGCTCTGGATCAGCGCGGTGGGTGGCCTGTACCAGATTGACAACCCCGCGACTGCGACAACTACCAGCGATGTCGGGCTGTCACCCATCATCTCCGGCACGACGTACGGCCTGGCGGAGCTCAACGGCCAAGTGTTCACGACCGAACTCGTTGCAGGCACCGGACTCGAACTCCAGGTCAGTGACCCGACCGGAGCCAACTTCACCAACCTCGGCAACATCCAGTTGAGCGGCACGCTCGCGGACGCGAGCAGCATCGCGGTCGCGAACGACGGCACCGTCTACATCGCGACCACTGGCTCGGGATTGATCGTCGGGACGCCGGTTGATCCAACGGGTACGTCACTGAGCGCCTCGCCCAATCAAACGAAGCCGGGACAACGCGTCACCTTCACGGCAACCGTCACGGCGCTCGCCGGCGGGGATACGCCTGCAGGGCTCGTGGTTTTCTGGAACGGCACCAAGAAGCTCGGGTCAGCGACGCTCAACGCGTCCGGCAAAGCGCCCTTCTCGACCACGGCGTTGAAGAAGGGCAGCTACTCGATCGTCGCGAAATACCAGGGTGACGCTACCGACGACCCATCGAGTTCCACGGCGCTCACCCACAAGGTCACCTGAAGCCGGACCTCAGGTCCTGGGCGCGGCGCTCGCTGACGGTGCCGGTGGCAGCAGCGGTGGCAATCCGTCGAGCGAGAAGCCCCAGTCGAACAGCCGGCTCTCCAACTTGGCGGGATAGTTCGCGCTCATCAGCACCGCAAGCAGGTGGTGTCCACCGCGGGCTGCCATCCCGATCAGGCAGGCACCTGCATTCCCGGTCCAGCCGGGCTTGATACCCACCGCTGCCGGATAGTCCTCGAGCAGCGCGTCGAGGTTGTGCAGTTGAAACGCAGGATGCTCAGCGGTGGCCGGCAGATCGATGAGCAGGCTGTCGACGATCTGGTCGAAGAGGGGAAATTGTTCGTAGGTGTACGCGGCGATCACCGCGAGGTCGTAGGGGGACGCGTAGAGGCCCGGGTCATCGAGCCCCGCGGTTGCAGAGAAGTGCGCTTCGTCGAGACCGAGCGCAGCCACCTGCGCATTCATCGCCGCCACGAAGCGCGCCTCACCGACTGTGTCCACAGCGATCGCGCTTGCCGCGTCGTCACCACTCGGAAGGAGCATGCCCTCGAGCAACTCCTGCACGGTGAACGTCTCTCCCGCCTTCAGGTGCATGAGCGTGTCTACGGACGACTGACCCAAGGCGTTGGATGTGATCGTCACCGGCTGATCAGGGCTGAAATTCTCGAGCGCGATCAGCGCGGTCAGCACCTTGGTAAGGCTCGCCGGCGCGAGCTCGAGGTCGGGTTGTTTCGCCCAAAGGATCTCGCCGGTGTCGAGATCCACGAGGATGCCCGCTTGTCCGCGGATCGGAGGAGCCCCGGTGGGCATCGACCGCGGCATCTTGAAGCTGAGGTCTGCGCTCGCCACGTTCATGTCGAACCACGGGGCCGGCGCCGGAGTGCTCTGCGGCCGAGCCGCCGCCGCCACCCCAGAGGAAACCACGGGAAGCGTTGAGGTCGTCGCAAGGATCCCAACTCCGGCGCCGGCGACCAGCACCACAACCCCGAGGCGGGCGAATGGGGGCAGTTTGAACATGAAAGGCTGCGCCGAATGGTATCCCGAGTTCGGCGCATTCTTTCGCCCGGTGAACATCAACTGCCTCTTCCTTCGCAACGGAAGCGGCAGCGAGCGTCAGGCCGTCAACAGTCCCCGCAACTGCTCGGGAAGCGCGTCTCCAGCGGCGGCAAGCTGCGGCAGCAATGCCTTCTCCGTGGTCAGAGCGCGGAACATCATCGCGATCGTGACCTCGTGGTCCGGGCGATGCATGACGCGGATTGCGTCCCCGCCCGTCACGCGGCCCGGCACGATCACCCGCAGGTAGGCGCCCGGGGCACCGCGTTGGGTGAATCGCTTGACCCACATCTGATCCTCGAGCCAGCCCGCGAAGGTCCGGCACGGGATCCGAGGGGACGTCACCTCGAGCACACACTCGTTGCCGATCTGCCAGCGCTCGCCGACGAGCGCACCGCTGACGTCGAGGCCCGAGGTGGTCAGGTTTTCACCGAACACGCCGTTGGAGAGCGGCCGCCCCAGCAGCGCCTGCCACTCGTCCAGGTCCTCGCGAGCAAACGCATAGACAGCCTGATCGGTGCCGCCATGGGAGCTCGCATCGCCGATGGCGTCGTGCGCGGCGCCGCTGACTCCGAGGTGGGGCCCCGGATCGCGAAGCTCCACCGGCTCGCTGGTCGGGCGTTTGTCGATCCCCGTGACGCCACCACCGGCGGCGTACCAGGCCACCCTTGGCCTGCCGAGGTTGACGGAAAGAAGCGTCGCCATGGTTCGCCCAGGATACCCGGGCCTCGTCGCCTCTTCAGGAAGCGCACCGCAACCCATAGCCGGTGATATGCTCTGAGCGTTGTGGATTCTGCTCTGAGCGTAGCGGCAGACGAGGTCCGGCGGGAATTGGGCGGGATCCTGCGCGGTCATCGTGAGGGCCAGGGTCGCCGGCTCAGTGAGATCGCAAGCGAGGCCGGCTGCTCGCCCGCGTATCTGTCCGAGGTCGAGCGCGGGCTCAAGGACGTCTCGGCGGATCTGCTGATCGCGATCACGTATGCGCTCTCGGTCCCCATCGCGGCGGTGTACACGGACCTCGGGCGACGGCTCGAAGCGCCCCGGCACGAGGAGCCCGCGTGGCCGTCCGACCCCCGGCGCCAGCTCCGCGCCGTCACGTCGGGCCTGGACGCCGCGTCGCTGCGCACCGTCGCTCAATTCGGTGCGTTCCTCGCCATGAACCAGACGGAGCCGACTCGCCGCCGCATCGGCTTCGTTCCACCCACAGCGGAGGGCTCGCGATGACCCTGGTCCCCACCGTCGTCGAAAGCACGACACGCGGTGAGCGCTCGTACGACATCTACTCGCGGCTGCTGCGCGACCGGATCATCTTCGTCGGCGGCGTCATCGACGACGACCTCGCCAACCTGGTGACCGCGCAGCTGCTTTTCCTGGAGGGCGAGGATCCAGAGCGCGACGTGCACCTCTACATCAACAGTCCCGGCGGTTCCATGACCGCGGCGCTGGCGATGTACGACGCGATGCAATACGTGCGCCCGCTCGTGGAGACGACCTGCCTCGGCATGGCGGCCAGCGGCGCATCGCTGCTCCTCTCCGCCGGAGCACCGGGACGGCGTCTGGCATTGCCCAACTCGCTCGTGGTCATCCACCAGCCCTGGGCGCAGGGAATGCAGGGCCAGGCGACTGACCTGGACGTGCACGCCCGCGAGATCCTTCGTCAGCGAGCACTGCTCATCGAGCTGTATCACCGGCACACCGGACGCGACTCCGAGCAGATCGGTCGCGACATCGAGCGGGACTACCACATGACCGCCGAGCAGGCAGTCGCGTACGGGATGATCGATCACATCATCGAGAAGCGGCCGCCACTCTCGTCATCCAGCAACGGTGCTCCGCATTCATCGTCGGTCTCCGGCAACGGCCACGAAAGCAACCACCTGTAGCTGAGGGTTTCACCTCCGCAGCGATGAGTGCCGCAGAGCGCGCACGCGCCCTCGAGTCGACTTCGTTCTATCCTCTTGCCTGGGAAGGAGATTCAGCGGCCTAGAGCCATGCCCACCCTGGTCAGGGGTTCGAATGAAGCAGGGAACCGAACGGAGCAGCACGGTCCTCGTCTGGGTGTTCGCCGTGCTCGCAGCGGCGATCACGCTCTATCAGGTATCCCGTCCGGGTTTTCTGTTCGGCCTCACCTCGGACATCTCGTCGTGGCTCGGCGCATCGATCCGGCTCGTCCACGGCGCGCTCCCCTACCGCGATTTCGACCTTCTGCAGCCCCCGGGATTCCCGCTGCTGGCCAGTCCTATCGCGTTTCTCTCCGAAGCGGTCGGCACCCGTGATGCTCTAGCGGTCCTGCGCCTCTGCACGCCGCTGTTGGCAGCGGGCAGCGTCGTGCTCATCGGGAGGGTCGTCCTCCACCGCGGGGCGACCGCGGTGATCGTGGCCTGCGGGATCATGGCCTTCTATCCCGCCGAGATGTACGCGCTCCGCGCAGGCCTGCTCGAGTCGGTCGTCGACTTCTTCTGCCTGGCGGGAGCCGCGCTGCTGTTCGAGGGTGATTCGTTCTCGCCGTCGTGGCGCCGCATTCTGCTGGGCGGTGTCGCGTTCGGGTTCGCGATGGCGGTCAAGGCGCCTGGCATCGTGCCAATCCTGGTGCTGGCGGTGCTCTGTGTTACCGACGTCCGGCATCGCCTGCTCCCCTTCCTCGCAGGCGCGGTCCTGGGATTCGGTGTTCCCACGCTCCCATTCTTTCTGCTCGCACCTGGGTCCTTCCTCCGCGACATCATGAGCGCCGCGCTGTCCAGCGCCCCGGCTACGCATCGAGTTCCCGTCCTGGTGCGGCTCGGCGATATCACGGGCGTCAACGCCGTCAACGGAGGCAACGCGGACATCATCATCGCGACGGTCGTGATCGCGGCGATCGTGGTTGCATCGTTTGCCCTGCGGCCTCGGCGGCGGCCAACAACGCTGGAGTGGTTCGCAATCGCCGCCACAGTGCTGGCTGTGATCGTGCAAATCCTTCCGGCCTACTACTACTCCAACTACACGGCGTTCGTCACCCCTTTCCTCGGCATGCTCCTGGGTCTCTCACTGGCACGACTGTTCGAGCCACCTGTCCGATGGGTCGGCGTGTGTTTGGCCGCGACCGCGATCGTGCTCCTGTTTGCCGAGCAAACGATCACCGCGTACAACCTCCAGACGCGTGACATCGCCGGAGTCGTCGATGCGGAGATTCCCGCGGGTGGATGCGCGCTCTCGGACGCGCCCGAGCAGCTGATGACCACCAACCGATTCGTGGCGACCGCTCCAGGCTGCAACACCATGATCGATCCAGAGGGCGCGACGCTCTCGTATGGTTTCGGTTCAGCGGGTGCCGAGCACCTCTGGATGGTCTGCGTCGAACGTGCCGACTACATCGTGACGACCACCCCCTTCCAGCACTGGTACATCCCACCCGATGCGCAACTTCGCCACTACGTGAGCGTGAACTTCCAGCTCCACGTTGTCGGCAAGGAACTCTTCTACGTCCGCAAGGGCTTCCCGTATGGCAACGTGGAGAGCTCAGAAGCGCGAGCCGGAATCGGTGCCTCGGCTAACCGGCCGCAACAGCGGTGACCACCGTCGGATCGGTACGCACCGTGAAATTCACCGAGTTGGCGACGTAGCAGAGATCATGCGCACGCTCGTGCAGGGCGACGGCGCGATCCATCTTTTCCGGCGTGGTGATGGTCACATGGGGGTGGAGCGTCACCTCTTCGAAATGACCGCCGCCGTCCGCGGTCTCCACGAGCGTTCCCGAGGGATGGTCGACGTACTCGGTGACGACGATGCCCTCCTTCGCGCAGAGCACGAGATACCAGAGCATGTGGCATTGCGCGAGCGAGGCGACCAGGAGTTCCTCGGGATTCCAGCGTTCCCGCGCTCCGCGAAAGGCGGGATCGGCGCTGCCCGCAATGGTCGGCTTGCCCTCGATGCTGACGTCGTGCGACCGCTCGAACCCCTGGTATGAGTTCGTCCCGGTGCCGGTGTTACCGGTCCACGTCACGGTCAGCTCGTACGTGTGCGTCTTCGCCATCTCAACAATCCTCCTCCCCATTCTCCGCTCGCCGCACCTGCGGCGCGCCAACCCGCTACTCGTCGGAATCGACGAAGTAGGTCTCGCAGGCGAGTTCGAGCAGCTCGGCGTTGAGCTCGACCGGCCTGCCCAGGTAAAGCGCGGAGTGGATCACGTGATTGAGCAGGTCACGAGGATGGGTGCCGTGAAGCGGGCGTCCCTTGGCGGTGTAGTGCGTCTNNCGCAGGTTGTTGTCGACGCAGTTGCGCCGCCAGATCTCTTTGTATTCGTCGACGGTCGGGTCTGGGACGTGCACTTTGAACCGCACCCGGCGCAGGAAGGCTTCGTCCATCAGGTTCTGCGGCCGCAGGTTGGTCGAGAGCATGAGCATGCAGGTGAACGGCACCGGGATGCTCGACCCTGCGCGCGGGATGTTGAGGTAGTCGACCTTCTTCTCGAGCGGCACGATGAGGCGGTTGAGCAGGTCGCGCGGTGACATGTTCTGCTGGCGCCCGAAGTCGTCGATGAGGAAGAGGCCGCCATTGGCCTTGAGCTGCATCGAGGCCTCGTAAAAGCCGAGGGTGTGATCGAAGCCGAGCTCCAGCATCCGTGGGGTCAGCTCACCGCCGACCTTGACCGCCGGCCGCTTGGCCAGCTGCCAGCGACGATCGTGGGGTGGTAGCTCGCGGTCGATCGGCTCATGGTGGATCGGGTCGTAGAAGCGGATCACCTCGCCGTGGACGTAGAGCGCCCGGGGGATGAACATCGGCGCGCCGAGGAGCGATGCCGCGGCTTCCGCGATGGTCGTCTTGCCGTTGCCCGGAGGGCCGTAGAGGAAGACCGCCTGGCGCGCGCTGAGCGCGGGGCCGAGGTGATCGAGCACCACCTCCGAGAGCACCAGGTGGCTGAATGCATCGTGGAGCCGGGCACGGTTGACCTGCCCGTCGACGTGGGACTGGCGCTCGGCCATCGCCGTGTAGTCGGCGATCGGAACCGGGGCCGGGCCCGCGTACTGGTTGATCTCGAGCAGCTCACGGGCGCGTTGCCGGCCGGTCGTCGAGATCATGTGCTGCATCCCGGCGTTGATCGGCTCCCCCGGATCGAGGGTCGCCGTGTGCACGCCGGTCGACGAGCAGTAGCCCTCGTCTGCCAGGAACCGCGAGGTCGTGTCGATGAATGAGAACGGCAGGCAGAGGTGGTTCGCGATGTCGCGACCGAGCATGCTGCCGTTGAAGTACAGCACCTTGAGGACGAGGTCGCAGACAAAGCTAAAAGGGAGCCCGGTCTCCTCGGCGGTCCTCGGAGCCGGAGGCAGCGCGATCGGACTGGAAGTAGGCGCGGTTACAGGCGCAATCACTGCCATCGGCGTCCGATTGTGTCATGCGCCGGTTTGACGTCCCGGCACCCGTGACGGATTGTCATACGACCGTTCCAGGGACCCTGCTGGTACGGTTGGAGGCAATGGCGGTACCACTGGACGAAGGCGCCCCGGGCCGGCGCCGGGTCGGGCCCTTCTGGATCGAGGAAAGCCCGGCCGACCTCCTGGGTGCGGCAGCCGTCATCGCGGTGTTCGCCGCCCTCTTCATCCTCGCCGTGGCGATGCGACCGGCGTAACCCGGGCACCACCGTGGCGTTTCACCCAGGAACTCGACAGCACTCCAGGCACGCCACAGCGCCGCGGAGTCAGGAGACCATCTCACCCATGCATTCGAAGGTCCCGGCGTGAGCCTCGACCAGAGCCCGGAAGCCCGGCGGCGCCGGGCAGGCCTGCCGAACGGCTCGCGCCCGCCGTTTCGCGCCAACGGTTCGCCCAACCCGGGGGCACACGGCACCGGCTCGAACAACCCGGGCATCGGGGCGGCGCAGGCGGCGGCTCGCGCCGAGTTGCGCCGGCGTCGCGCGAGCGCCTACCGCCACCTGCGCGCTCCGCGCAAGCGGGGACGCGTCCTCCGGATCGTCCTGATCGCGATCACCCTCTTTGCGGCGATCGGGGCCGGCACCGTCGGCGCGGTCTTCGCCGGCTACAACGCGTACAAGGGCCAGCTCCCCGACGCGGCGACCATCACCAACATGGAGCCGGAGATCGACACCGACGTCTACGACAACGCCGGCGGCCTCATCCACGTCTTCCACAACGAGAGCTACCGCCACATCCACGTCGATCTGACCCAGATCGCCCCGTACTTCAAGGACGCGATCGTCGCCATCGAGGATCACAACTTCTACAACGAGGGCTCGTGGGACCTCGCCCGCCTGGTCGAGTCGGGCATCGCCGACGTCACCCATCGAGGAGCATCGCTCCAGGGCGGTTCGACGATCACCGAGCAGCTCGCCAAGATCAGCCTCTACGGCGGAGCCGACCCACCCCAGAGCATCGATTACAAGATCAAGGAGATCGTGCTCGGCAACGAGATCGCGCTCAACTTCACCAAGGACGAGATCCTGGACATGTACGTCAACCGGATCTTTTACGGCAACTTCGCGGTCGGTGTCGGCAGTGCGGCAGAGCTGTACTTCCACGTCCCTGCCGACAAGGTCGACCTGGCGCAGGCGTCGATGCTCGCCGGCCTGCCCCAGTCACCAACCTCGTATAACCCGCTCCTCTACAGTGGCGACGAAACCATCAACCCGGTCGCCAAGTCTCGCCAGAAGGCAGTCCTGCAGGCGATGCAGGCGAGCGGATACATCACCCAGGCCGAGGGCATCGCGGCCTACAACGAGAAGCTGACGGTCTATTCGTATGCGACGTCGGAGCCCAATTACGATCCCGACTTCATCAGTTACCTCGAGACCTACCTGAACGCGAACTTCCCCGAGTACGCGAGCCCGGGCGGCTACGAGATTCACACCACCATCGACCAGGCCAAGCAGAATCTTGCGCAGAGCACCGTCACCAAGCTGGTGTCCGGGGAACGCGTCAAGGAGAACATGGGCGATGGCGCCCTGGTGAGCCTGGACCCGCAGAACGGCGAGGTGCTCGCCATGGTGGGAACCTGGAATTACTCGGACCCGTACTTCGGCCAGGTGAACGAGGCGGCGGCGGTCCAGCTGAACATGGGCTCGACCACGAAGCTGTTCACGTACACGGCTGCGATCGCATCGACCAAGTTCACGATGACCACGCCGATCCTGGACGACTACTTCAAGTTCCCGATCCCGGGGAGCGCCCCGTACTCGCCCTATGACGACGACCGCCACACCCACGGTGTCTGCCCGCTCAAGATGTGCCTCGGGGACTCCTTCAACATCCCGGCGGTGAAGACCGAGTACGCGACCGGCACCCAGTACATCGCCAACACCGAGCTGGCGATGGGTGTGAGCTCGCTGGATCAGAACTGCGGACCCGATGGTCAGTACGTGAACTGGCCGACCCCTGACCAGTGGGCGGCGACCCTCGGATCGCTCACCTGCGGGATCACGCTCCTCGACCTCGCCGACGGAGCCGCGACACTCGGCGACCTCGGCGTTCAGCACAACCCGATGCCGGTCACGAGCATCGTGGCCCAGCAAACCGGGAAGCCCGTCTGGACGTACAACCCGGCCGCGGCGGGACGCCAGGTGATCCCCGCCAACGTCGCCTACATCATGGATGAGATCACCAGCAACGACAACAACAGGATCAGGGAATTCGGACGCAACGGGTACCTCACGCTGAACCCCCGCCGGGTGAGCGCCAAGACCGGGACCGCGGACTACTTCATGGACAACCTCACCGTCGGATGGACGCCGAACCTCCTCACCGCCGTCTGGGTCGGGAACCCGCAGCGAAGCTGCCTCCAGCAGAAGGACGTCCCAGCCATGAAGGCCGCGATCGCGAGGGGCCACATCGTCGAGGCCGGGGAGGTCGATTACACCTACCCGTTCAGCCCCAATGACCTGGCGAAGTACGGCCTCAAGCCGGCCCACCCGAGCGACCCCGAATGTGGCCATCTCGACGGCGTCGTCTCCGGATACAGCGGCGCGGCGCCCATCTGGCACGCGTACATGTCAGCTGCGCTCAAGGGCGTGCCGGACACCTGGTACAAGGAGCCGGCGGATGTTGTGGCCGTGAGCACCGGGCAGGGGTTCGACGACAGCGATTTCTATCTCCCCGGCACCCAGCCCGGCGCCAGCACCAACTGCACGTACAAAGGGCCGACGCCGCTCCCAACGGAGACCTGCACGTACGCGGGGCCGAATGCGGCGCCGCCACCACCCACGACGTCCCCCAGTCCGAACCCCTCGCCTTCGCCCAATCCGACCCCTCCGATCCTCCCGACCCCGCCGCCGCATTAGCGCGCTAGGATCCTGACCTCTGCCGCCGGGCGTAGTCCCAGACCGCATCCAGGTCGTCGAGGATCGGCAGGCCAGGATCGACGGCGACCCCGGCGTCAAGATCGTCACCGCCGGTGAGCGGGACGAAGGATGCGTGCACGTGGCAGACCACCACGTTGTGGCGAGCCGGACGGCCCTCGACCTCATCGAGACCGAGCAGCGACCACCAGTAGTCGAGGGTCACATCGGACGCCGCGGAGAGCACTGCTGAATGCGAGAGCAGGGGCAGCTCCGGGCTCCCCGCCTCGCCGCCGCCGAAGGCTCGCAGCAACAGGGCAAACGCCTCGCCACCGATCTCCGCATCGACGACGATCCGGCCGGAGCCGTCGGGCGTCTCCTGGTCGATGACGGCGTCGTCAACCGGGACGCGATCGAGCCGCTCGGCAAACGCTTCGAGGTCGAAGAGGTCGGGGGTCAAGCGCAGCTCGCCGAACCCCTCGCCGGCGATCGAGTAGCGCTCGGTGCCGCCAGACCGGGCGATGCGGATCACGAGCGTCTCGGCACCTGTCGCGCCAGCCGTGAGGGTTGCCCGGACGACCTGCCCCTCACGAACCACGAGGTCCGCATCGAAGCTCCGCTGCTCGATGCCCTTCGGCTCGGTGCCGGCGGTCGCCTGATCCACCACGATCGAGGTCCGCTCCTCGAAGTGGATGCCAACGCGCATGCCGGGCGCACTCTCGAGGCGATCGAGCAGGCAGCGGTACAGGGCGCCGAGGGTGATCTTCGGCTGGATCGTCGCGACGCTCCGCACCGGTGGCACGGCGAGACCATAGCCCAAACGCGCTGCACTCACGAGGGTGCTGCAGCCTGCGATCGGTAGACTGAACCGAGTGACGGACGCGGCACCACCCACCTTCGCCGCGCCGCCGCCGGGACCCAACCCGGTTGCGCTCGCGATCGCGCACGATCTCGTGACCCGGTACCGGCTGAGGCTGGCCGACGCGCGTGACGGACGCCTCGGCGACCTCCTCGGCCATTACGTGCTTGCGGCGGCGATGTGGAATGGTCCACGAGCGGCGCTGGTCGCCTTCTACGAGCCGCCCGCCGACCCCGCCATGGCCGGCTCCGACCTTGCGGCGCGTTGTGACGCGGCCCGCCGATGGGGACTGGAGCGTCTCCGTCAGCAGGGCGCGCAGGTGTGCGACATCCTGCTGATCGCGCTGGGACCGCTCGCCGGGACGCTGTCGGCGGCGACGACGCCGGGGGACCCGGTCCGACTCGGCGTCGCCTGGGTCGATCCCGTCAACGCCAACGCGGGCACGGTGCTGCCAATCCCTCCCGGCCTGCCATCGATCGGCGAGTTGCGCGCGCGGGTTCGTGCCGTCCACGACGGGGCGCCGACGCCGACGCTTGCGGCCGTCGACCTCGCCGAGCGTCAGGCGGTTGCCGGCGGCTACGTGGCACCGGTACGCCGGGCAATGATCACGCAGCCATACATGACGTATGGGCTGATCGCGGTCTTCGTGGTGATCTGGATTCTCGAGTACGCCACGATGTCATTGCATCCAACGTCGAGCGGGCCGGATATCTGCTCATGGGGCGCGCTGCCGAATGCGGTGCTGTATCCCTCCTTCGGCCAGAGCCCGGCGTGCGACGTCACCTGGTGGCGCCTGGTCAGCAGCGCGTTCCTGCACGACCCGACCAGCGTGTATCACGTGCTCTTCAACGGCATCGCGATGCTCTTCATCGGCAGGCTGGTCGAACAACTCTATGGACGTCTGGTGTTGCTCGGGGCGTTCCTGCTCACCGCGATTGTGGGTGGACTGTTCTGGGAGGCGGCCAGCGCGTGGGCCCCGAGCCTCCCCGGGATCACCCCGGACAGCATTTCGCTTGGCGCGTCAGGGGGTATCGCCGGTCTGGTCGGGCTCCTGCTCATGCTCGGGAGGGTGCAAGGCAAGAACGTGCCCGTGGGGATCACACACACGGTGCGCAACTATGCGGTGACCGTCATTGTGCTCAACGTCGTGCTCACGTTCGTGTTCGGTCCATCGCTCGACATCAACAACTACGCGCACATCGGCGGCGTCATCGCTGGTGCGCTCCTGGGGTTGGTGATCCCACCACTCATGTCGATCGGCGGCCGTGAACACATGACCATCGAGAAGGTTGTGCTCTGGGGCGTGATCGCGTTTGGCGCCGTCTCACTGCTGTTCGGGGTGCTCAACCTGGCGACGGCGATCATCCACCCGCCTCCGCCCTTCGCGTGATAGGGCGCTGTCGTTGAACGGCTCGGGTCAGACCGCGCGCTCGCCCGCTGGGTCGCCCCAGAGACCCTCGAGGTCGTAGAAGGTCCGCTCCCCGGGGAGGAAGACGTGGGCGATCACGGCATCGAAGTCCGCGCACGCCCAGGATGCGTCCTTGAGGCCGGCGACCGCGAGCGCGCGGACTCCGTGTTCCTTGCAGACGTCGGTGATATTGTCAGTGATGGCACGAACCAGACGGTCGGTATCGCCTTCGCAGATAACGAAATAGTCGGCGATGGTCGTCTTACCGCGGATGTCGAGTACGACCACGTCACGCGCCTTCTTGTCGGCTGCAGCGGCGGCAATGATGCCGGCCAGTTCCGTGGAGGTCATCCGCTTCGCATTATGCATCGTCTCGATTCTGCCGGTACATTCCTTTCCGGGCAATGAGGGTGGCCACGGCTTCCGGGACCATCCCTTCGAGCAACTCCCCGCGAGCGCACCGGGCGCGGATATCGGTGGCGCTGATATCGGGCGACCGCACGGTGAGCAGGGTGATCCGGGCAGGGGAATAGCCGACGCGCTCCGCCTCCGCAGCGTCGAGTGACGGCACGCCGCTTCGATTGACGATCACGAACGATTCCTTCCGGAGCAGGTCGGCGGCCCGATGCCAGTCGTTGATGGTCCGGGCCACGTCGGCGCCGAGCAGGACGTTGAGATCCGTGTCGGGATGCTCGGCCCGAAGCGCGTCCATGACGTCGGCGGTGTACGAGAAGCCACCACGGCGGATGGCGATGTCGAGCACGGTCATCCCGAGCGCATCCGGTGCGGCGCATGCCGCTTCGAGGAGCTCGAACCGGTCCTCTGCGCTAGCCCGGGGCGCGTCACGCAGCGGTGCGAGCGCCGCCGGCACGAACCAGACTGCCGCAACGCCGGTTGCCTCGCGCGCCTGGCGGGCGATCGCGAGGTGGCCGTTGTGCACCGGGTCGAAGGTTCCGCCGAAGACGATCGCGGAGGTCACGCGAGTCCGCCGTCGGTATACGTGAACTCTGCCTCGCCGATCCGCACCGTGTCGCCCTCGCGGCACCCCGCAGCGGCGAGAGCGGCATCGACACCGGCAGCGGCGAGCTTACGCTGCAGCCGCGCCACCGCCTCGTCGTTCTCGAGGTCGATGCGGCCGACCATGCGCTCGACGAGCTCCCCCACCACCCTGAAGCCGCCGTCCTCGCGGACGACATCGTTGGTGACCACGCGCCGCGGGCGGGGTCGGTAGACGCGGTGGAGCCCCAGTGGCGCCGGGCCTGGAGCGTCGCGAATCACCCGGCCGGCGAGCTCCGCGGCGGCGAGGAGGAGCTCCCGGCACCCGTCGCCCCGCTGCGCGGAGATCTCGAACGAGCCGGGGAACTCGGCTATCAGCTCGGCGGCGGCGGTTGCTCCCTCCATGAGGTCGATCTTGTTGAAGGCGATGACCGACGGACGTCCCGCGAGCTCAGGGCTGTACGCCTCGAGCTCGGCGCGGACCGTCGCCAGCGCGGCGCGGGCCGCGTCGACGCCCGCGGACGCATCGACGACGTGGACCAGCGTGCGCGTGCGTTCGAGGTGGCGGAGGAACTCCAGGCCGAGGCCGGCTCCGTGGCTGGCCCCCTCGATGAGACCCGGCACGTCGGCAAGGACGAGCGTATGGCCACCCTCCAACTCGGCGACGCCGAGGTTCGGATGCAGCGTGGTGAACGGGTAGGCCGCGATCTTGGGTTGCGCACCGGTCAACGCGGCGAGCAGCGTCGATTTGCCGCCGTTCGGCAGCCCCACCAGGCCGATATCGGCGATGAGACGCAGCTCGAGATGCAGGTGCCGTTGCTCACCCGGGTCCCCGAGCTCGCCGGCGCGCGGCGCCTGCCTCGTTGCGGTGGCGAAGCGGGTGTTGCCGCGACCGCCGCGCCCGCCGCGGGCTGCGAGGGCCACGGCGCCGGGCCGGTCGAGGTCGGCGAGCACGATGTCGCCGTGGCGGACGATCGTGCCCACCGGGACGTGCAGCGTCAGGTCGGCGCCGTGATGGCCGGAGCGCTTGGCTCCGCCGCCCGCGCGTCCATCCTCGGCACGGAAGGAACGCCGCTCTCGAAACCCGGACAGTGTTGTGTCCGTCGAGTCCGCGACCACGAGGACATCACCGCCGCGCCCTCCATCGCCCCCGTCCGGACCGCCGTCGGGGACGTATTTCTCACGACGAAAGCTGACGGCGCCGCGCCCGCCTGATCCCGCCGCCACATCGATGTCGACCTCGTCGATGAAGGGCGAGCCGCGAGAGGCCGTGACTCAGCCGGTCGCTGCGACCGGCTCCTCGTCGAGCTCTTCGATCATCTCGCCGACCGAGAAGATCGGCATCGCGTGAACGTTGGCGCGAGTCCTGTCGTGGCCGGTGTGGTCGTAGGCAACGGTGCCGGTGCGCAACGCGAAAAGCGTGTGATCGCGGCCAACACCGACGTGCTCGCCCGCGAGGATCTTGGTGCCGCGCTGACGAACCAGGATGGTGCCCGCGAGGACGACCTCGCCGGTGTGGCGCTTCACGCCGAGGCGCTTCGCCTTGGAATCACGTCCGTTGCGGGAGCTCCCGCCGCCTTTCTTATGAGCCATCGCCTGGTTCCTTCTTGGGTTTGGGGGTCCTGGCTCGCTTGGGAGCCGCCGGCTTCTCGGCCGCAGGCTTGTCAGCCGCCGGCTTCTTGGCCTTAGGCTCAGCCGCCTCGGCCTCCACCGCATCCTCGACCGCGAGCTCTGCGGCCGCGACCTCAGCCTCGGCAACCTCGGCATCGGCGGCGATGGCTTCGGCCTCGACCGCGATCGCCTCGGCCTCCGCTGCGACTGCATCAGCCTTGGCGGCCTTCGGCGCTGCGGCGCGCTTCGGTGCGGCTGCCTTCGGCTTGGCTGCGGCCTTACCGCGACCGACCTCGTCGATGAGCAGCTCGGTCAGCTGGCTGCGGTACCCGAGGGTCCGCCGGTGGCGCTTCTTGGGCTTGTAGCTGAAGACGCGGATCTTGCGCCCACGCCGGTGCGCGATCACGGTCGCGGTGACCGATGCCTCGACGGGCGATCCCTTGGCCACGTCGGTCTCGGAGCCGTCACCGATCAGCAGCACCGATTCGAGGGTCACGGTCGATCCGACCTCGACGGGGATGCGATCGACAAGGATCCGGTCGCCGGAAGCGACACGGTACTGGTGACCGCCGTGTTGAAGGATTGCGTACATATGCCTCTCTCGCCGGGAGCGGGTTCACTCCACTGAGGAACGCCGGCTGATACCGGGCGCGATACGCGAGGTTACCACGTGAGCGACCCGCGAGGCCCTCGCGAGGGCGTTGAAATCAGGAACTGAAGACGTTGAGCGGGGCCACATTGGCGATGGCCACGTGGTCACGCGAGGAGTCCGTCACCGACACCTGCGCCGTGTACACGCCCTTCCCGGGGTCGGGAATGCACTCGGCAATGAACTCGATGGTGAGCGTCCCCGGCCCCAGCGAGGTCTGCGGGGGTATCTCGAATCCGCCGTAGAAGACAAGGTATCCCCCCTTGACCGGCGATATCAATGATTCCACCGAGGAGTTTCCACCGAAGGGCATGATCGTTGACTGGTACTGCATCGTCGGCGGCAGCGTCACCAGCACATCGACGGTGGGCGCGATTCCCGTGCCCTTGTTGGTGACCGTGACCTTGTACGTGACCTGGCCGGTGGGATGCACCGACGTCGGACCGACGGACGCTGTCACGCCCAGGCGGGGGGCCTCATTGACCGCGACCTGAATCGGATGGCTCTGCACCGTATCGGTGAGGCTGTCGTCGATCACCTCGGCCGTGAGCGAGTAGGTGTTCGGCTGCGCGGTGATGTTGACGCCGAAGCTGATGGACACCGACGCGTACGACACCTGACCGTTTGGTGATGTCGGCGACGAGAGCGACCAGACACCCCACTGCGGGTTTGACCCGCCCACCTGCGCGTCCTCCGGAGTGGTGCGCGCGGCGCTATCGCTGTTGATGAAGTCGGTGTCCGCGAACTGAAAACCGTTGGGCATCACCGCGTGGATCACCACACCCGACGCGTTGCCCGGACCCAGGTTCTGCACGGTGATCACGAAATCAGCGTCGGTGGTTCCGGGGGTGTACGACGCCCCAAACGTCGAGCTGAGTGACACGGAGAGCTGCGCCGCCTCACTGCTGCACGATGTGAGCACGAGCGCGAGCGGCGCGAGGATCGAGACGGCAAGGATGCCTGTCAGGTGCGACGCGAGCGCCCGCACCCACCTGCTCCGCGAAACGGTCAGACCCTGGTGGCCGTGCGAAGCGGCGCGAGTGGACGCCGCTGCCGCGTCGCTGTCAGCATGATGTCGGTCGTCCGGGGAAGCGGATCCGGATAGCCGATCTCGCCGAGCAGACGAAGCGCAAGACCGACATCGAGCCCGATGACCGTGTCGATCCGTCCCGCGACCGCCTCGACAAAGTCCGAGCCGCCACCCTGGATGGCATAGGCGCCGGCACGATCGAGTGGCTCGCCGGATGCGACGTACATGTCGAGTGCATCGTCGGTGAAGTCGCAGAACTTGACTGCGGAGCGGCTGACACCGAGGGCCTCGTGGTCGCTCTCCGTGCACATCGCGCAAACGCCGGTCAGCACCGTGTGCCGCTTGCCACGAAGATCATTGAGCATCTCACGAGCCATCTCCGGGGTCCGCGGCTTGCCGAGTGGACCGCGAGGACCGACCACGATCGTGTCCGCGCTGAGCACGTAGGTCCCTGCGGCAACCAGCTTGCTGACCGCGACGGCCTTCTGCCGCGCGACCAGCTGAACTGCGAGCTCAGCGCTCACCCCGGCGGGAAGTGCGACGTCCTCGGGGGGCTCCATGATCCGGAAACGGATCCCGGCCCGGGTCAGCAGCTCGCGCCGGCGAGGCGACCTGGACGCAAGGACGATTCCAATCACGTGGCGTTCACGCGCGCAACGGCCGCATCGAAATCTTGCGCCAACTCACGTTCCATGCTAGCACCGCGACGCAACCCCCAGTTGATGAAGTCGACGTTCGCGCACAACGGCTTTATGGCCGCGCCGCGATGACCGCAGTCACCGATGCCGCCACAGAGCACATCCACGCGATGACCACAAGTGAAGGATGCTCTCGTTGGGTGAGGGCTCGTCCGAGCCTCAGGAGCGCCGCGTAGACCGCCACTGCCGCGACCATGCCGACCACCCAGAGTGGCCCCACCGGCCACGCCTGGGCAGGCGGTATCAGGATGGCCAGCACCACCTCGAGTGAGGCGGCGACCACGATCGCCCGAGCTGCCACCGACCCCGATGCCGTCTGGGGCTTGACCACCACCGGCAGGGCTACGAGCAGGCCGGCCACGGCAAGGATCCGCGCCACCGCGCTCCCGGCCCCAGGCGTCCCGGAGATGTCGGTGCTCGAGAAGGACGCCGCCACGAGCCCGAGCAGCACCACCGAGATCCCACTGAGGGCCACCAGGACGAATCGCCGTCGCGACCATGGGCCGGGAGCGACGAGCGACCCCGCGAGAACGACGAGGAGGATCGCCGCGAGCAGGTTGGGCGTCGCACCTCCCGGCGGAGGAAGCGATGCCGCCGGGGTCCCCGGGAGCGGCGCCATCGCCGTGGCGACGACTGCCGCGCTGATGGCGGCCAACCCGCGCAGGTCGAGCGGGCCGCCACTGGGCAGTCCAGCGCCACGCCAGGTGATCCAGGCCAGCGCGACAAGGAAAAGGCCGCCGGGATACACCGCGAGAGCCACGATTTCGAGCAGGAGGCCGAGCGGGTCCATCTCCTCAGTGTCCGAACACGAACGTCGTGAGCGACTGCGGCGCGAGCCCGATCGCGATCCCGACTGCGACGAGCAGCCAGGCCGCAACATCGGCCAGGCGGACGCGCCAACCTGGCGGTGCAAGCGGGCGCATCCTGATGGCGCAGGCCATCACCGAGGCGGTGAAGATCGCGGCCATCGCGATGACTGCGGCGATCGTGGACCCGACGTTGCCCGCGGCGAGTGCCTCGAGGAGGAGGAGTCGCCCCCAGAACGCCGGCGAGGGGGGGACACCGCTGAGCAGTGCCCAGGCCACCCGCCGCGGCCACACTAGGACACCATCTCGAGGTCGAAGGAGAATCGGCGCGAGGGTGAGGTGGGTCAGCAGGATGATCAGCGCGCCGGTCACCGCCGGCGAGACCGGCGGCCCCTCGACCGCAGCGACGCAGAGCGCGATGTCCGCCATGAAGACGCGGCCGTACCGCGTCTGGTCCGTCCCGTGCACTGCCCAGATCCCGCCCCAGACGGCGCTGCCCAGGCCGACGACCAGGAGGACGTGCTCGAACACCGGCGTCCCCGCGCCGAGCACCCCGCCGGGAATCCGCTCCGCCACGAGCAGGACCACCGGCACCAGCAGGATCAGCCAGGGCGCGATCTCAATCGGCCGCAGCGTCCGGATGATGCCGGCGGCCCAGCCACCGAGTGGATAGACCGCGAGCAGCGCGGCAACCCCGGTCGCGAGCAGCGCCGCCACCACCACTGGACGTTCCCCGGTGGTGAAACCGGTCAGCGGCAACAGGGGTGACGCCGCAAGGATGGCGGCCGTCCCGGTTCCAGCGGCACGTCCGGCGGCGAGCGACACCCTCCCCGGCGCCTGACCGACCCAGCGCAGCACAAGGGTGGCAACGGCCGCGGCCAGGACGAGGCCGGTGATCAGCGGGCTGCTGCTGGCGATGGTGATCGTCGCGGCGGCCCCGACGACGCCGATGCTGCGGCCCATGGAAGGGTCGATCGAGGGCTGAAGCAGGATCACCAGGACCATGGACAGCCCGGCGACGACCAGGACCCCCTGCCCGGCTCGGTCGAGGCCGCTGATCGCGCTGAGCCCGCCGAGCGGTACCGCCGCAGTCGATGACCTGACGGCGAACAGCGTCAGTGCCGCGCCGGCCAGCGGGACGATCGCCACCAGCCTCGCGGTTCGCCGGCGGAGCAACGCCGACGTCACCAACCCGAGTGCCAGCCACCCGGCGGCGATGACGAGAGGATTCACGCTTCGACTTCGACGAGTGTCTGCATGCGTCGCGAGCTTCTGCCGTTGAGCCACCCCGCGAGGAACGCGGCAAGCGGCGCGACGACACACGCGAAGATGGCTCCGGGCAGCGAATCGCTGCCGTTGCGCAGCAGCCAGGCGGTGCCGGTCGCGATGCCGACCATGGCCACGCCGACCGCGAGATCCTCGACCGTCCGCGCGGTTACCAGGCGGACTGCGCCGCACACCCACGCGTATGCGATCGGAAAGAGCAGTCCCTGCTCAACGGTGATCTGGCCGACGGGAACGTTGAAGCTCACCCATGAGGCCACCAGGATCGCCACGGCGGCTCCGAACGCGCGCGCGCTCCGGGGACCGAAGAGCCGGTCGGGCGGGGCAAACGCGGGGATCATCGGGTCGAGCCCGGAAAGCCAGGGGAGGACGCGTCCGCCCAGCCATCCAACCCAGGCGAGCAGTACAGAAGCGACCGCGGCGCCCGCGAGCACCGCGACGCCGGGGGCGCCGCCGAAGGCCGCCGCGGTGGGCGCCAGCCCTGCGGCGAGAAAGACGACGGCGATCGCGACTGCCCGCCTCCCGTCAACCATGATCGCCACCACTGCGGCGATCACACCTGAGGCGGAGAGCAGCGGTGCGGAAACACCCATCAGTGGAACAGCTGGGCGAACACGATGAGCGCGACGGCTCCGCCGAACACCACGACGAGCTGGGGCTGCACAACCAGCCAGTCGTCTGTCTGGTGCAGGAACGCGTTCCCGCGGATGGCGAGAGGCCGGAGCCGCCGGGCCATCGCCAGCCCGAGGGCGCGCGTCGATGTCGCCGGCGTGGCGTCCGAACGCCGAGGCGCGACCAGCGTCCATCCGGCGAGCGTCGCAAACGCCCAGACGCCGGCAGCGACGATGGCGCACGCCACCACGACGTACCCGCCCGACCAGTCGCCGGCATCGGCCCGGATCGCAACCGCGCCGATCGGCTCGGTGAGCCCGCCGGAGTTGAGCGACGCGAGCACCGACGTGGCGACTGTGCCCGGGATCAGGGCGGCCACGAACGACACGGCCGCCGCCGCCGTGGCCAGGACCGATGGATATCGTTGCGACGCTTCGTGATTTCCCTCGGTCGCGATCCGCGCCGCAGCCCGGACGGCCGCCGCGGCGGCGAGGAGACCTGAGAGACCGAGCGCAGCGACGAGCGCGGCGCCCGGGCGGCCGATCGAGACCGTCGCGGACAGCTCGAGGATCAAGGCCGTGATCCCGAACCCGATCGGCAGCGACCCCGCGGCGCCGAGCGCGAAAGCGGCGAGGACCGTCCCGCCTCGACCCCGCCCGATCTGCTCCCAGGCGGGGGTCAGGGCGCTCACCAGCATCAGCGCGCAGATCCCCGCAGCGACCGCGGCGCCCGCCGACGCTCCCGCGATGCCCGTGAGCGCGACTACCGGCGCGGCGGATGCAACACAAAGCGCCCTGCCCACCATGACCGGCGCTCCCGAGCGTCGCAGAGCGACGACCGCCGCCGCGACTGCCGCCGCTCCGCCGACGACCGCCAGGCCGATCGTGATCCCTTCCGGAAGCGGGCCGCCGGCGGCCTCTCGAAGGCGCAGGAGCACGATCGCTCCGCATGGAATCGCACCGGTCGTGGCCCAGGCGGCGGACGGGGTCCGGTTGCCGCGGATCGGCACGAACGCCGGCGAGAGGAGGCGGATCACCCCGGCGACCGCCCACGGCCCGGCGACCGTCGCGCCCATCGCCCCGGCCGGGATGACCGCGAAGTCAGTGGTCCCGGCGGAGCTCAGGAGCTGCACGCCCGCGACCAGCAGGCCGAGCGACGCGAGGTGCTCGATGCCCAGCGCCACCAGGCCGCCGCGGCCAGGACGTCCGCGGGCGGCGCTGGTCATGAGCAGTGTCCCGACGCCGGCGATCTCGATCCCGCCCACCAGCATCACCACGTTGCCGGAGAGCGCCGCGATCATCGTGCCGAGGACGCAGATCAGGAGCGCGCTCACCTCTCGGGTCTGACGATCACCCTCGAGAAGCAGGAGGAGGCCGGCCGCAGCGGCCGCAAGCCCCAGTGTCGCCCCGGGAAGGTCGAGGCGGAGCAGGTAGGTGATGCCCGCTACGGGGGTCCCGAGTGACGTCTCGATGCCTCCGCTTCCGTTGAGCAGTGCCGCCTCCACGGCCAGCAACCCGATTGTCGCCGCGAGCCCCACTCCGGCAACCACGCACGCGATGCGCGCCTGCCGTGGTGAGAGCGCGAAGACGACGATCGCGGCCGCCACCAGCGGGGCGGGTATGAGCACCAGCTGGAGCCCAGCGCCCAGCATCGTGCCGCTACCTCCCGGTACGGGCCAGCGCCGGCGCTCCGACCTCGGTGGCGCAGTACGGGCAGACGCCCCAGCCCAGCCGGAGGCTGCGATCGCAGCTGGTGCATCGCCGGGCGAACTGCGTCCTGCAGTACGGGCAGAGGATGAACTCCTGCTCGATCTCGCGGCCGCAGGTCGGGCAGGGGCGGGTCGGGATTCCCTCCACCGGCGGCTCGAGCAGCACCTGCTCCTCGATGGCCAGGGACCGGACCTGCTCCATCGTCAGCGGAGGCCGGACCATGAAGTAGATCAGCGCACCGAGGAACGGCGGCACGAAGCCGAGCAGCATCGCGAAGAGGGTGAAGCCCGGAGAGGTCGTACGCCGGCGGGCGTCGCGAACCACATAGAACGCAAGCGCCAGCCAGAGCACCGCTATGTAAGCGACAACGATGACCACCACCGCGGTGAGCAGCGCTCCGAGGTCAAACAGCAGCATCGATGCCTCCTCCTGACGGGACGCGGCGCAGCAGTTCGAGCTGTGCCTCGGCCTCGGCGAGACGGCGGCGCGTCTCGTCGACGACCTGGGCAGGTGCCCCGTTCACGAACGCCGGGTTCGCGAGCTGTGCCTGGAGCCGCGACACGTTTGCCTCGAGCAGGCCGATCTGACGTGCGGTCGCACTGGCGTCGGCGGCGGTGTCGGCGATCACCACCTCGGCGTGGAGACTACCCGAAACCACGACCGCTGGATCGATGCCGCGCTCGTGGCTCTCCACCACCACCGCGGGCACGAGGCCACCAATTAGGCGGGCAATGTGTTTGTTGATCCCCCTGCCTTCCGCGTCGCGCACCACGACGCGAATGCGGTCGCGGGCGCCGCGCGGGACCTTGCCGGCGTGCCCGAGCGCCCGGATGCGCTTGACCAGCTCGATCGCTTCCCCGATCTCGTGGTGCGCGGCAGTGGTTGTGGCGTCGTTCCACACCGGATCCTGCTCGGGCCACGAGCGGTGCTGCAGCGTCGCCGCGGCGTTGGGCAGTTGCTGTGCGCATTCCTCGGTCACAAAAGGCATGAACGGATGGAGCAGGCGCAGGAGTACGTCCAGCGTCGTGACCGCCGTCCATACCGCGGCGCGACGGGACTCGTGGTCGCCGGCGTCCGCGAGCCGCAGCTTGATGATCTCGATATACCAATCGCAGAACGAATGCCACGTGGTGTCGTAGAGGGCGTCGACGGACTCGTGAAAGCGGTACGCCGTGAAACCGGCGTCGCAGGCACGAACCGCGCCCGCAAGCTCGGCGAGCATCCATCGATCCTCAGGGCGCAGCGTCTCCGGCTTGGGTGGATGGACGTCGAGATCCGCGATCGACCCGTTGCCGACCTTGGCAACCAGGAATCCGTTGGTGACCTGCCATAGCTTGTTGGCGAAGCGCTGGTACGAGGCGATCCGGTCATCATCGAATCGCACGTCCTGGCCGCTGGTACAGACCGCGGCCGCCCACGCGCGGACCGCGTCTGCGCCGTACTTGTCGATGAGGTCGAGCGGGTCGACGGTGTTGCCCTTCGACTTGCTCATCCGCGATCCGTCGGTGGCCTGGATGGTGCTCGTGATGAGCACGTCGCTGAAGGGATTGCGACCTGTGAACTTGATGCCGTTCATGATCATTCGCGCGACCCAGAGAAAGATGATGTCGCGCCCCGTGACCATCAGGTCGGTTGGGTAGAACCGCTCGAGGTCTGCAGTCTGTCGGGGCCATCCGAAGATGGCGAACGGCCACAGCCCGCTGCTGAACCAGGTGTCGAGCACGTCCGGGTCGTTGGTGAGCTCGATGTTGCCACACTCGGGACACGAAGTGGGCGGGTCGATCCATGCGAAGCGGTGGCCGTTGGCACACGTCGACACCGGGATGGCATGCCCGAGCCAGATCTGCCTGCTGATGCACCAGTCGCGAAGGTTGCGCATCCAGTGCAGGTACACCTCGGTGTAGCGCGCGGGATGGAACGTGATCTCACCGCTGTCGACGGCGCCGATGCCGGGCGCGGCCAGCGATTCCATGCGAACCCACCACTGCTCGCTGACGAGCGGTTCGAGCACTGTGCCGCAGCGATCGCAATGACCCACGTCGTGCGTGTACGGCTCCTCCTTGACGAGCACGCCCAGCTGGCGCAGCGCTTCGGCCACGGCGATCTTCGCCTCGTCGACGGGCATGCCGTTGAACTGCGGCAGCGATGGCACATCCATGGTGCCGTCCAGGGCGATGACGTTGATGATCGGCAGTGAATGGCGCGCCCCGATCTCGTAGTCGGTCGGGTCGTGACCGGGGGTCACTTTCAGCGCTCCTGTACCGAATTCCGGCCGCACGGCAGCGTCTTCGAAGATGGGGACGACACGCCACGTGAGCGGCAGCGTCACGTGCTTACCCACGAATGACGCGTACCGTGGGTCGCCGGGTGCGACCGCGACGCCCGTGTCGCCCAGCATCGTCTCGGGACGCACGGTGGCAACGGTGATGCTGAGTCCGCCTTCGACCGGGTACTTCAAGTAGTAGAGCGTGTCGGTCTGCTCCTGCCAGTCGATCTCCTCATCGCTGATCGCGGAGCCGCACCGTGGGCACCAGTTGACGATGCGCGGACCACGATAGACGAGGCCCTCATCGAACAGCGTCTTGAACGCCACCCTGATCGCGTGCACGTACTCATCGTCAAGCGTGAAGCGGGAACGCTCCCAGTCGCAGGTGTAGCCCATGCGTCGCATCTGCTCGTAGATGCGTCCGCCGTATTCCTCGTACCACGCGTCGACGCGCGTCTGAAAGGCGGCTCTGCCCAATGCCTCCTTGGTGGTTCCCTCATCGGCAAGCTGGCGCTCGATGACGTTCTGGGTGGCGATGGCGGCATGGTCGGTGCCCGGACACCACTCGACCTCGAACCCGCACATTCTTCGGTGGCGGCAGACGGTGTCCTGGATGGAGAACGTCGACGCGTGACCCATGTGGAGCGCACCGGTGATGTTCGGTGGTGGGAGCGCGACCACAAAGGCAGGCTTGGTGCTGGTGACATCCGCATGGCCGACACGGAGCTCACTCCAGCGATCGCGCCACTTGGGTTCAACGCTGGACCAGTCGAAATTCGTATTCATTGGGCGATTGAGTATATGGGGGGACCGGGTGTCACTCGCCCGCCGCGATGCTCGCGCCGGATTGTGCATTGCGCCATTCCGGCATGAACGGGGAGCTTGTATAGACCAGTTGAGGGGTGGAGGTGTCGAGCTGCGCTGCCGCCGCGCTCTCGCCCACCGCCGGGAAACTCTGCGCCGCGGCGGTTGCCAGCGAGGTGATGTCCGTCACCGATCCGAAGTACGCCCTCCCGCTGCACCCCACGTAGAACGAGACGAGCCCGACCAGGCGCATGCCCTGTGCTGATGGCACCTGAGCGGCGAGCGGCACCACCACCGCCGCAGGCTGCCCGGCGGCTGCAGCGGCCACGTTCACGGGTTGCTGGGCGATCGCTCCCTCGAGGTCCTGGCTCACCGCACCGGCCGCATTCTGGCCGACCTCGGCAAGGGCATCGGGATTGCTCGCATCGAAGGACTGATCGAAGCCACCGAGCGCGCGCAGCGCTGGAGGCAGGCTCGGGACGGGAGCGGCGATCGTGCAACCCGATGCGGAGTTGCTGATGACGTGCGTCAACGTGATGAGAGTCACAGCGAAGAACACCACGACTGCCACCGCAACCAGAGCGATGGCCCGGCGACGCACCGTCAGGCCGTACGCCCCTGCGCCGCCTCCTCGGTCGCACCGACGCGACGCTTGGGCTCCTCGGTGAGGAGCAGCGGTTCAACGCCCTCGAGAATCGCCTGTTCGGTGATGACGCAACGCTTGATGTCAGGCCGGCTCGGCACCTCGAACATGCTGTTGAGCAGGACGTCCTCGATGATCGATTTCAGTCCGCGAGCACCGGTGCCACGGGCGAGTGCACGCTCGGCGATCGCGCGCAGCGCGCCCTCGTGGAACACCAGCTCGACGTCGTCGAGCGCGAAGAACTTCTGGTATTGCTTGACGAACGCGTTCTTCGGCTCGGTGAGGATGCGAATGATGTCCTCCTCGTCGAGGTAATCGAGCGCCACGGTGATCGGCAGCCGGCCGACGAACTCCGGGATGAGGCCGTACTTGAGGAGATCCTGCGCCTGGAGCTCGCGGAGCATCTTGGTGGTCTCCTTGGTCCGGGTGCCGCGCGGCTTGCTGTTGAAGCCGATGACCCGCTTGCCAAGACGGTGTTCGATGATCTTCTCGAGTCCGTCGAATGCGCCACCGCAGATGAACAGGATGTTGGTGGTGTTGATCTGGATGAAGTCCTGGTGGGGATGCTTGCGACCGCCCTGTGGTGGCACGTTGGCGACGGTGCCTTCGAGGATCTTCAGCAAAGCCTGCTGGACACCTTCACCACTGACGTCGCGCGTGATCGACGGGTTGTCGCTCTTGCGCGCGATCTTGTCGATCTCGTCGANNTTCTCGACGTCCTCGCCGACGTAACCCGCCTCGGTGAGGCTGGTGGCATCGGCGATGCTGAACGGCACGTCGATGATGCGCGCGAGGGTTTGTGCGAGAAACGTCTTGCCGCAACCGGTAGGCCCGACCAGGAGCACGTTCGACTTCTGCAGCTCGACGTCGCTGTTGGTCTTGGCGTGCGCGATTCGCTTGTAGTGGTTGAACACCGCGACGGAGAGCACCTTCTTGGCGTGCTCCTGTCCGATGACGTACTGATCAAGCGAGGCAGCGATGACCTGCGGGTTCGGGATCGTCCCGGGCTTGCCGCGCTTGGTGGTGGTGGAGCGGTTGTCCTCCTCGAGGACTTCCTGGCACAGGTCGATGCACTGGTCGCAGATGTACACGCCAGGACCCGCGACGAGCTTGCGGACCTGCTCCTGTCCCTTGCCACAGAACGAACAACGAGTGTGCCGCCGCCGGTCGTCGCGCTCAGTCACCGCATTCCCCTTGGATTGTCTGCATTCCTACCAACGACCGGTACGGTCTCGCGTTACGCGTGGGCGGTTGCGCCGCCACCTGCCTGGGGTGTCTCCACCTCGGGCGGCGCGCCCGGGGGGCGGCCACCATTGCCGCCCTCGCCGTTCGGCGACCCGCCACTCTTGATGCGGCCCTGGATGATCTCGTCGATCAACCCGTACTCCTTGGCCTCCTCGGCGCTCATGAAGAAGTCGCGATCGGAATCGTGATTGACGACCTCGATGGGCTTGCCGGTGTGATGCGCGAGGATCTCGTCGAGACGGCGGCGGACGCGAAGGATCTCCTGGGCGTGGATCTGAATGTCCGTCGCCTGGCCGCTGAATCCACCCGACGGCTGATGGATCAACACCCGTGTGTTGGGAAGGCTGAGACGCATTCCCGCTGCACCACCGGCGAGGAGGATGGCCGCCATCGACGCGGCGATGCCCATGCAGATGGTGCCGACGCGCGGCTCGACATACTGCATCGTGTCGTAGATGGCGAGGCCCGCATACACCGACCCCCCCGGGGAGTTGATGTACAGCCAGATGTCCTTCTCCGGGTCCTCGCCCGCGAGGAACAGCAGCTGCGCCATGACGACATTCGCGACCTGGTCGTCAATCGGCGTCCCGATGAAGATGATTCTGTCTTTGAGCAGGCGCGAGTAGATGTCCATCCCGCGTTCGCCCCGATTGGTTGTCTCGATGACGTACGGGATCAGATTGGTCGGATTCATTCTGTTTTCCATTATAGGAGGCCTTTTTCAGTCGCGCTGTCGGAATCCATAGACGCCCAGGCCCATCATCAGCAGGCCGAAGGCGACGAGCACCGCCAGCTCGACCCAGAGCGAGACCGTCCAGCCGAAGAGAGTCACCTCGAAGCCGTGGACCACCTGTGAGGGCACCCCTGACATCGTAAGGACGATCCGGCGCAGGCAGTCGATCCCGTAGCTCGCCGGGTCAAGGCGCGTCAGCACGAGCAGCCATGCGGGCAGGTTGCCGGTGAGGGGGAACAGCGCGCCGGCAAGGAAGAACATCGGCATCATCAGGAAGTTCATCACCACCTGGAAGCCCTGCATCGTCCGCATCCGCGCCGCGACGGCGACACCGAGTGCGCTCAGCGCGAATGCAAAGAGGAAGATCGCGGGGATCAGCTCGACAACACCGACGACCGTCAACTTCACGCCGACCAGCGGGGCGAGCACCAGGATGACGAGCCCCTGGATCATCGCCTGCGACGCGCCACCGAGTGTCTTCCCGATGGCGACGGCGGAACGATGGATCGGAGCGACGAGCACCTCTTTCAGGAACCCGAACTCTCGGTCCCACACGATCGACATCGCACCGAAGATCGATGTGAAGAGCACCGACATGCCGATGATGCCGGGGAAGATGAACTGCACGTACTGCAAGGAGGATCCCGCCCCACCGAGCCCACCGGTGCTGCCTCGCAACGCCGAGCTGAGTCCGCTGCCGAACACGAACAGGAAGAGGATCGGCTGCGCGAGCGACCCGATCACACGCATGCGATCGCGCCAGTATCGAATCAGGTCGCGCCGCCAGATGATGATGATCGCGCGCAGCGTCGCGCCGCGGATGTTGACTGTCTGCGCGCGCGGTACGGCCGGTGTCGACAGCACCTGGTCACTCAACGCCGGCCACCTCCTCCCCACATCCTGCCCATACGTCGCATGGTATCGAGCGATGTATTCGCTTGCTCGCGTATCTCGCGGCCGGTCAGCTTGAGGAAGACGTCGTCGAGGCTCGGCCGCCTCGCGCTCACCGATGAGATCGGCACTGTCAGCTCGGAGAACAGGCGCGGTACGAAGGAGGCGGAGTCCGATACCTCGACCCGCAATGTGCCGTCGACCTGAGTCGATTCAAGGTCCATGACCGACCGCAATTGGTCCGCCGCGACGTGCATGTCCGGGGTGATGATGGTGACCACGTCGCCACCGACCTTTGTCTTCAGCTCCGCGGGAGTCCCGAGGGCGACGATCTTGCCCTGGTCGATGATGGCGATGCGATCGCAGAACTCGGCCTCGTCCATGTAGTGCGTCGTCATGAAGATCGTGATGTGCTCGCGCGTGCGCACCGTGTGGAGGTATTCCCAGATGTTGTTGCGCGTTTGCGGGTCCAACCCGAGAGTCGGTTCGTCGAGGAAGAGGATCTGCGGGTAATGGAGGATGCCGCGGGCGATCTCGAGCCGGCGGCGCATCCCGCCCGAGTAGGTGAGGACCGTCGAGCCCGCGCGGTCGGCGAGGTCGACGATCGCCAGCGCGTCATCGATGCGCTGTTTGCGCGTCGCCGCGGGCAACCCATAGAGGTATGCGTGGAATTCGAGGTTCTCGCGACCGGTGAGCTGGCCGTCCAGTGAGGGGTCCTGGAAGACGAGCCCGATCCGTGCGCGGACCGCACTCGGGTCACGGCTGACGTCGAACCCGGCGACCTCGGCCACACCCGAGGTTGGCCGGATGAGGGTGCAGAGGATGCTGATCGTGGTCGACTTCCCGGCGCCGTTGGGTCCGAGGAACCCGAAGATCTCGCCTGGTCCGACGTCGAGATCAATGCCGCGGACCGCCTCGACCTTCCCGTAAGTCTTGACGAGATCGCGAACGCTGATCACGGGCTGAGGCATGCCGGGACAGCTTACCCACGCTTGCCCGAGATCACGCCTCAGGTTGCGACGAAGTTGGAGTCCTCTGGGGTGACGATCTCCAGCAGTCGCTGTCCGGCGGCGCGACGGCGCAGATCACGGCGGGCGAGATCCTCGAGTCGCCTGCGCTGGGCGGCGTCGATCTTCCGGCCCTCGGCGACCGCCCGGGCCTCGCGCTCGACCTGGTTCTCGTCCACCTCGATCCCCTCCGCAACGGCCAGGGCATCGAGCGCGAGCTCGAGGCGGACGCGACTGGCAGCTGGCTCGCGGCGTTCGGCGCGCAGCGCCGCCATGCTCTGCCCGCTCATCTCGACATAGCGGTCGAGCGGCAGGCCGAGCGACGCCAGGCGGTACTCGAGGTCGGCGAGCTGGCGGTCGATCTCGCGCTCGATCATCACCTCGGGAACGTCGACCCGGACGTAGTCACGGAGCGCTTCGAGGGCGGCCCCCTCGTGACGTTCGCGGTCCTGCTCGGCGGCTTCGACGGCGAGCGCGCTGCGGTAGTGATCGCGAAGATCCTCGAGCGTCGGCCCGTGCTGGTCCAGCACCGCAAGCGCGTCGTCCTCAGGCGGGAGGATGCGCTCGCGCACCGCGTGGACCGTGACGTCGATGGTGACGGTCGCGCCGCGCAGCTCCTCCTGGCGGTAGTCCTGGGGCAGCGTCGTCTCGAAGGAGCGCGACTCCCCCGCCGTGAGCCCGATCACGCCATCGACGATCGCCGGGATCACCGTCTCGCGATCCAGCTCCAGCTCCCGCTCCTCGCCATCGCTCCCGGTGAGGATCTCGTCGCCGCGACGCATCACCAGGGTGCAGCGGATCACGTCGCCCGCCTGGGCCGCGCGGTCGACGTCGACGAGCTCGGAGTGACGCCGGCGCGCTTCGAGGATCGCCTGGTTGACGCTCTCGTCGGTGACCTCGGTGGTCTCCATCGGGACGCGCAGGGTGAGGTAATCGCGCAGTTCGACCTCCGGCGTCACCGTGACCGTCGCGCTGAACTTGAACGGCTGGTCACGCTCGAGCTCGCCGAGGTCGAGCTCGGGATCGCCGACCGGCTCCACACCGGTCTCATCGATGGCGCGGCGGTACAGGTCGGGAACGAGATAGTCGACGGTCTCGTGCCGGATGGTCTCCCAGCCGATGGCACGCTCGACCATCGCAGCCGGCGCCTTGCCCGGGCGGAAGCCAGGGATGCGGACGCGGCTTGCGAGACGCTTGAGCGAAGCCTGGATCGCCGCCTCGACCTCGTCGGCGGTCGCCTCAACCTGCAGCGCGACCTGCGAGGCAGCCTTGCGTTCGAGCGTGACGGTCATGCCTGGAGCTTTGCCAGGAGCCTGGTCTGGACTCACGGCTGGAGTGTCGGTCATCTGAGTACTCATATTTCTCTGTGGGTGTTCCTGGTGGGCGCCGTGCGCGGACCGAGACTCGAACTCGGACGGGTCACCCCACGGGATCCTAAGTCCCGCGCGTCTACCGATTCCGCCATCCGCGCCCGGTCGGTCGAACCGGCCATTGGCAGTTTAGTGCTTGCGCCACGAGGTCATTCACGCGCGATCAGTGATCGCCGATCCGTGACCGAACGATCGCTGGACAAGCCCCTCGCCGGTGCCTACTCTTGAGGCATCCCCAACCCGCAGACGGAGGATCTGGATGGAGCCGAATCATCTGACCGCAACGGCAGGTCCGCAGGAGGTCGTTGCGAAGATCGACCAGAAGGCGCTCCGGCTGTCGGCGCTGCTGCGGGAAATAGACAACCACCCTATCGAGCTGGAAACCGTTTTGCGGGACCAGCTCGATGACGTTCTGGAGATGCTGGCGTGCCGCATCGCCGCCACCAGAACGCTGCTACACGGATCCAGCCTCGAATTGACGGGGGCCGGATCACCCGCATAACCGGCGCCATCAGGCGCCTCGGGACGGCGACTGCAGTGGAGGCTGCGGCCGCCGTCCTGATCGTGCTCGCTGCGATCGTGGTGCGCTTCTGGGCGCTCCAGACTCAGCCTGGCGGGCTCTACCCAGATGAGGCGGCGGAGGGTCTCAGCGCTCAGAGCCTCCTGACCATCCCGGGGTATCACCCGGTGTTCTTCAACAGCGATGGTGGGCGCGAGGCGCTCTACGCGTACATCGTCGCCGCGGTCTTCAAGGTTTTCGGCTCGTCGGTGCTGACGCTTCGCGGCACCGCAGCCGCAATCGGGGTCGTCGGGGTCATCGCGACGTATATCGCCGTGCGCCGGTTCGGGCGCGGCGCGGCGCTCATGGCCATGGCCTGGACCGGCGGATCGCTCTGGATGATCGCTGTCTCGCGCGACGGGTTCCGGAACATCCTGACCGTGCTGGTGGGCGCCGCCGCGCTTGCGGCGCTGCTTCGCTGGGGTGACCGGCCGTCGCGATGGAGCGGCGTGGCCGCCGGCGTGGCTGTCGCTCTCGGGTTCTGGACGTATCAACCGCTCAAACTGCTGCCGCTGCTGGCCATCCTCTGGCTGCTCTGGATGCGCGCTCACGAACGCGAGCGATTCCACTCACTCGTCAGGACCTGGCGATGGGCGACCGGCGCCTTTGTCGTCGTGGTGGCGCCGATGGTTTACACGGCCATCACCGATTTCTCGGGCTACTTCGGCCGCGCCGCGTTCGTCTCGGTCTTCAACAGCGCGTCGATGTCGCAGGACAGCTACCCGGTGCACATCCTCAAGACGCTCGGCATGTTCCTCTTCACCGGGGATCCCAACCCGCGCCACGACGTGGCTGGCCTGCCGATGCTGGGACCAGTTCTGGTTGTCCCTTTCCTGCTTGGCATCTGGCACTGCTGGCGGCGGCGCTCGGACCACGGGTATGCGCTGCTGCTCCTCGGGTTACCGGTGTTTCTGATTCCACCACTGATCGCCAATGAAGGTGGCGCGCCCCACTTCCTGAGATCGCTCGGTCTCGCGCCCTACGTCGCGGCGTACATCGGCCTCGGCTGCGTCGAGGGCATCGCCATCGTTCGCCGGCTGACCGCTCGTTTCGGTGGATCCGAGAAGTCGGCGGCGCAGGCCGGGTGGACGGTCTGCGCCATCGCGGTCACGTGGCTGGGAGTCGCCTCGGCGGTGACCTACCTCACCCGTCCGGTCGCCGACCGGTATGCGGCCTTCACGTTCGCCGACGTCGCCCTCGCCGACGCCGCGGTTGACAACGCCACCGACGGCGGGCCGTCGACGCTGGTCATCCTCGACGGCTACGACGCGATGGACGTGCAGTTTCTCGACGCGGGGCGGCTACCGACCATCGTCGCGCCGATGACGAAGATCACGAACCCTGCGGTCTACACGCTGATCGTCGCGCCGTCGCGAGCCGACATCGCGGCATCGGTGGGGTCGGGTATCGCGGCGGAAGCACAGGTCAGGGCGACCGACCCGGCGGGCAACCCGGTCGTCTTCACCGTCGTCCCCCAGCCGGGAGTCCCGACCCTGCCCTGACGCGGCGGATCTATGGTGGCGACGATGCTGCGCGGATATGCGGGGAAGATCTGGCTGATCACGTTCGTCGGGCTCGCCGCTCGCCTTGCTCTGCTCGGGTATCAGCCGCTCTGGCGCGACGAGGCCTTCACCGCGTTGGCGGTGCAGCGACCGCTCGGCTCGATGCTCGACGTGGTCCGCAACGACAGCGCCCCGCCGCTCTTCTATCTCGTCGAGCGGCTGTTTGCGGTGATATCGACCAGCCCGGCCGTGCTCCGCCTGTTCCCAGTGCTACTCGGGACCGCCGCGATCCCCTTGCTGGCGGCACTCGGACGGCGCATCGCCGGTGATGGCGGTGGCGTCTGGTCGGCCGTGATCGGTGCGGTCGCGCCGGCGCTGCTGGTCAGCTCGCTCGATGCGCGCATGTACATGCTGGTCACGACACTCGTGCTCGCGTCGACACTCTGCTTGTTGCGCGCACTTGAACGTCCCTCGGTGCTGCGCTGGGTGCTGTATGCGGTGATGTCGATCCTCGCCGTGTACACGGTGTACTTCGCACTCTTTGCCGTGTTCGCACAGGTGGTGACCGTCGCAGTCCTGCACCGGCGGCGCTTTGGCAAGGTCGTGCTCGTCGGCGTTCTCGGACTCGCGGCTGTCGTGAGCCTGGTGCCGTGGATCATCGCGGCCCGTGCGCAGCTCAGCCACAGCGCCGGCGCGTTCTGGGTGCCGCCACTGAGCGTCACGAGCCTCTTCGGCGGCCTGGAGCAGTTCTTCACGGGCCCGCCGCTCAACACCTGGGTGACGGGATTCGCGGTCCTGCGAACCCTCGAGATCTTCGGTGACGTCGCCGGCTGCCTGGCACTTGTTGCCCTGGTGGTGAACCGAAAGCGGCTCACCGCGGCAGGCGCGCAGACCGCGGCGTTCCTGAGCCTCGCGGTGGTGATCGGCGTCGGCGTGATGGTGCTCGCGAGCCTCTATCACCCGCTCGAGGATGGGAAGTACCTGAGCGCGGCATGGGCACCGCTCTATGGCCTACTCGGTGCAGGGCTGGCGAGCATGCCGTGGCGCCGGATCGCCATCGGCGCCACCGCAGTGACCACCGCAGTCGCTGCCGTGACCGCGCTGGCTATCACCAACCCCCAGACCTCGATGGCGCTCGCTTCGATCCAGGTTCCGGCGTCGCACGGGGATCTCGTGGCCGCGTACCCGAGCGAGTACCTGCTCGTCCGTTATTACGGTGATCGCGCCGTCGTCGACAACACCCGCGCGCTCGCCGGGAACGTGCCGTGGTTCTGGGGCACTGCCGTGTATCCGCCCGATGCCATCCTGCACACCCTGCCGCGGCCGGCAACGGGCGTCGTCTGGTACGTGGACGAGCCTGGCGACCCGATGCCCAACGCCACCGGATACCACGTCGGGAGCACCCGCTGCTGGGTCGGCGTCTGTGTCACGATGCTCAGCCCTTCGGCCGGCGCGAGCGCCGGATAGCCAGCGTGATGTAGGAGGACATCGTGAAAGGCTTCCGTGATTTTCTCAACCAGGGCAACGTCGTTCAGCTCGCCGTGGCGTTCGTCATCGGCGGCGCATTCGGCGCGGTCGTGACGGCACTGGTCGCCGACATCGTCAATCCCATCATCGCGATCCCGTTCGGCAAACCCAACTTCGACAACCTCGTGGTCACCATCAACGGCAGCGACGTCAAATACGGCACCTTTATCACCGCGGTGATCGCATTCCTCTTCATCGCCGCGGGCGTGTATTTCTTCTTCGTCCTGCCTTACAACCGCCTCCAGGCGCGGGCGCGTTCCGCTGCACCTGCCGAGTCGAATACGCGCGCGTGCCCCGAGTGCCTGACGGTCATCCCCAAGGCGGCTCACCGCTGCTCGGCGTGCACGGCGGTGGTCGAACCCCAAGCCGCGTAACGAAACAGGCCCGCGTGCCCGACATCCACGCCGCGCACCTCGACGAACTGTCACCCCGGGCGCTGCTCGGCATCCTCGCCGTTCGCCAGGCCGTCTTCGTCGTCGAGCAGAACTGCGTCTACCCCGACATCGATGCAAATGATGCCGAGCCCGAGACGCTGCACCTGTGGATCGAGGACAGCGACGGCCGCGTGCTGAGCACACTTCGCCTTCTGCTCGACAGCGACGGCGCACATCGCATCGGGCGCGTCGCGACCCGGGCCGCTGCGCGGGGACAGGGCTATTCCGGTGTGCTGCTCAGGCGAGCGATCGAGCTGGCAGGACCGCCGATCGTGCTGAGCGCGCAGGCATACCTCATCGACTGGTACGCGCGCTTCGGGTTTGAGGTCTGCGGCGAGCGCTGGATCGAGGACGGCATCGAGCATGCGCCGATGCGCCTCGACGTCAGGGCGTGACGATGTTGACGATGCGGTCGACGACGGCGATGACCTGGCTCGGCTCGCGTCCGGCCAGCAATTCCACGACACGCGGGTGGGCGAGCGCCAGCGCGCTCAACTCGGCCTGCGCCGTCCCGGCGTCGACCTCGAGCTCGGCGCGCCGCTTGCCGTTGACCGTGATCGCGACGTTCGCCCGCAGCGGAGCAGCAAGCTCGGCGTCATAGGTGGGCCAGGTGCCGCGCTCGTGGACGGAGTCCTCATGCCCGGTGCGCTGCCAGAGCTCCTCGGTGACAAACGGTGCGAAGGGTGCGAGCAACTTCAACAGTGTGTCGGCGTCGAGGCGGCGCGCAGTGCCCTCCGAGCACTCGTGGTCGAGATCGCGCGCGAACTCCATGAGGTGCGCGATCGCAGTGTTGTACCGGAGCTCGGCGATGTCATCCTCGACCTGCTTGATGAGGCGATGACGGCGGCGCTCTCTGGTCTCATCGCCGATGTCGCTGCCCGTGGCGAGCTGCGTTGCACGCCACGTCCGGTTGATAAACCGCGTCATCCCGGCGATGCCCTTGTCGCGGAAGTCGCCTCCGAGCGTGTACGGGCCGAGATACATCATGAAGAGGCGCACCGTGTCGGCGCCGTAGCGCTCGATGTACTCGTCGGGATTGAGGACATTTCCCCGGCTCTTCGACATCTTCGCCCCGTCCATGATGATCATGCCGTGGGCGCGGAACCGCGTGTACGGCTCAGCGACTGGCACGAGTCCCATGTCGTGGAGCGCGCGCATGACAAAGCGCGCGTAGAGCAGATGACGCACCGCGTGCTCGTTGCCGCCGATATACATGTCCACCGGCAACCAGGTATCGGTGCGTTCCTTGTCGAAGGGAAGGTCGTCGAAGTCGGTCGATGGATAGCGGAGGTGGTACCACGAGGAGTCGAGGAACGTGTCGCTGACGTCGGTCTCGCGTCGTGCAGGCCCACCGCACTTCGGGCACGTGACGTTGACCCAGTCCTCCACCGTCGCAAGCGGCGAGAGTCCGGTGCCCTGTGGACGGAAATCCTCGACATCGGGAAGCAGCACCGGGAGATCCTCTTCCGGTACCGCCACCGGCCCGTCGTCGGGGCAGTGGATGATCGGAATCGGCGGTCCCCAGTAGCGCTGCCGCGAGATGAGCCAGTCGCGGAGCTTGTACTGCACGCTCGGCTCTCCGCGACGCAACTGGTGGAGGCGCTCGACGATTCGCCGCTTCCCCTCATCGGCGGAGAGGCCTTTGAACTCGCCGCTGTTGACCAATGTGCCCGAGCCCGCGTACGGCGCTTCCTCGACGTTGCCGCCACTGATGACCTCGACGATCGGAAGTTCATGCGCACGGGCGAACGCCCAGTCGCGTGCGTCATGTCCGGGGACCGCCATGATCGCGCCGGTGCCGTAGCCACCGAGCACGTACGGCGCTGCCCACACCGGAAGGCGCGCCCCGGTGAGCGGGTGGATCGCGAAGGACCCAAGCGCCATGCCGACGGAGAAGTCGGGCTCAGCGGCCGTGGGTGGGAACTTGTTGCGCCAGGCGTTGACCTGGCCCATGCGCTCGGGGGGCACGAAGTCCTCGAGCTCGGGATGGTCGGCGCCGATCACCAGGAACGTGGCCCCGAAAAGGGTGTCCGGGCGTGTCGTGTACACGGTGACGTCCTTGCGCCGGCACCCGGCGAGGTCGAACAGGATGGTCGCGCCCTCGCTGCGCCCGATCCAGTTGCGCTGCATGTTCTTGGTCGAGTCCGACCAGTCGAGCGTGTCGAGCGCGTCGAGCAATTCCTGCGCGTAGCGCGTGATCTTGATCCACCACTGGCGGAGGTAGCGCGTCTGCACGACGGTGTGACAGCGCTCGCAGCGGCCCTGCTCCACCTGCTCGTCGGCGAGCACGGTGAGGCACGACGGACACCAGTTCACGGCGCCCTCCCGCCACTCGGCGAGACCGGCGTTGAAGAGCCGCACGAAGAGCCACTGAGTCCAGCGGTAGTACGCGGGATCGGCCGTGTTGACCTGGTGACTCCAGTCGAACATCGAGCCGATTCGTGAGAGCTGGTTCTCGCGGAAGTTCTGGACGGCGCGACGCATCACCACCGCGGGGTGCTCGCCGATCTTCATCGCGTAGTTCTCGGAGTGGATGCCGAANNGAGGGGTACGGGAACATCATGAGGTTGTAGAAGGGCCGGTCAGGCTCGTCGAGCTGGGTGCGGTAGTCGCCACGCTCGTCCCAGATCCGCCGCCAGCGTGCCTCGACGGCGGCGTGGTCGTACACGTCGAGACGGCCCGGCTCAGGGGGCGTATCCATACACAAAGGGTATCCCGAGTCCATGCCCAGCCCAAACTCAGACGCCGTGACACCCGCGAGTACACTCGGGCGCTCATGGAACACGGCCGTACCGACATCGAGATCCGCGACGCGCAGGGTGACGCCGAGCTGCAGCGCTTTGCGGAGGTCGACGCGGAGTCGTTCGCCGGCCGCGCGGCAAGCAACATGGTCTGGCTCAAGGTTGGGGCGCCGCTTGCTCCGCTACGACTTGCGCACATGGATGGCGAGGTCGTGGGCGGCTACATGCTCCTGCCCGTCGGCCAGTTCTTCGGCGGGAAATCGGTGCCCGCACAGGCCGTGACCGCGGTCGCCGTCCATCCTGCCTGGCGCCGCCGCGGGGTGGCGGGGGCGCTGATGCATGACTGCGTCGCTCTTGCGCGCGAGCAGGGCGCTGCCGTTGCGCCGCTCCATGCCGCGACGGTTCGCCTCTACCGTCGCTGGGGTTGGGAGGTCTGCTCCATGACCCTCCGCCAGATCGTGCGGACCGTCGCGCTCGCGGGGTTCACCGGCTCAGGAAGGGTCCGAACCAGACCCGATCGCGGTGCCATCGAAGCCCTGCGGCGGACCTACCTTGTCCACTGGGACGGCCCGCTCGATCGGCCGGACTGGTTCCTCTCCGTTGAGTGGGATGCGGGCGACCCCGAAATGCCCCGCTTCGAATACGGCTGGTACGAGGGCGACCGGCTCACCGGATACGTGCGCTACATGTCCGAGCGCCAGGCCGGTGGCTGGATCCGCCTGCAGGTCCAGGAGTTCATCGCGACGACGCAGGACGCCCTGCGTGGTCTGCTCGGATTTCTCGGCGGCCAGGAGTCGCAGAGCAGTGATGTTGTGTTCGTGCATTCGGCGCTCGTCGATGCGTCGCCGCTGCACTGGCTGCTCCCCGAACCGCATCGCGCAATCGCGATGGAGGGTTTCCTCTGCTGGATGCAGCGCATCGTCGATATCGACACGGCGATGACCGCGCGGGGCTGGCCCGAGCGCGCTGCCGGTCGTGTTGAGCTGGAGGTGACCGACCCGATCACCGGCGTCGATCGGGTCGTGCTCGAGGTCGAGGGAGGTTCGGCTCGCGTGACCCCAGGGGGAGGCGGCGCCATCCGGTGCGGCATCGGGGCACTTTCGGCGTGGTACTCGAGCGCGCTCCGCGCTCAGGATGCTGTCCGCCTCGGGCTGCTCGAGGGGGACGCGGACGCCGTGACGGCGATGGACGGCCTCATCGCCGGCGGACTGCCCTGGCTGCCGGATTTCTTCTGAGCTACGTCGTCGTCGCGAGTCGGGCCTGGCGCAACGCATGCGCCCACCAGGAGAGATCGTCGAGCAGAATGGTGGCGGCTTTGTCGAACATGTCGGGATTCTGCGGGTTCCCGTCGGGACCGAAAACGCGCTGAGCGAACTGGATGGAGACTGACGCCCGAATCGGAGCCATCTGCAGCTCGATCGCGACCTGACGCAGCTGCTGCATCGCGCGCGTTCCTGCCGACCATCCGCCATAGCTCACGAACGCGATCGGTTTGCGATTCCACTCGCGATACACAGCGTCGAGTGCGCTCTTGAGCACTGCCGGGTAGCCGTGGTTGTACTCGGGCGTGACGATGACGAACCCGTCCGCCGGACCGATGATCTCCGCCCAGCGCTGGGCCTTCTCGTCGTATTCAGAAACTGTCGCGGGAAGCGGACGGTCGTAGTACTCGAAGATCCAGTCTCGGAGGTCGACGAGCTCGAACGCGAGGTCGAATGTCGAGCGGTCGCCTTCCGGGCGAGTCTCGGTGCCGTACGCATATGCGCCCCGTAACCGGACCTCGCGCTGCCACAACGGGGCGAGGTCTACGCGTGTCACCCCGGGCATGCCGACCAGCACGACGTCACCACCAGGCCGCACGATTGCCAGCGATTGCTCGAGGGACTCGGGGCTGCCGACGCAGTCGAAGACCATGTCGACGCCGCCCGCAAGTCGTTCGATCCGCCCGCTGTTACCTGCAAGTGCGAGCGTCCCCGACAGCCGTCGCGCTGCACGCATCACCTCGCCGGGCGCCACTACCTCATCTGCGCCGAGCTCACGGGCGAGGCGGCGTTGGTCGGGGTGCTTGGCGACTGCAACCAGCGTCCCCGGCAGGCAGTAGAGGCGCAGCGCTGCGACCGTGCACAGTCCC
>PKYW01000081.1 GCA_003132805.1 Candidatus Dormiibacterota bacterium
CACCGTGAGCATTTCCTGCAGCGTGTACGCCGCGCCGTAGGCCTCGAGCGCCCACACTTCCATTTCGCCGAAACGTTGACCGCCGAACTGCGCCTTGCCGCCCAGCGGCTGCTGCGTGACCAGCGAGTAGGGACCCGTGCTTCGCGCATGGATCTTGTCCTCGACGAGGTGATGCAACTTGAGCATGTAGATGTATCCGACGGTGACCTCGCGGTCGAAGAATTCGCCGGTACGCCCGTCACGCAGACGCTCCTTGCCAGTGCTCGGCAATCCGGCACGTGCGAGCTCACTCTCGATGAGCTCCTCGGATGCACCGTCGAAGACCGGCGATGCGACCTTGAGCCCGAGCGCGTGGGCCGCGTACCCGAGATGCGTCTCGAGAACCTGCCCGAGATTCATGCGGCTCGGGACACCGAGCGGGTTGAGCACGATCTCCACCGGCGTTCCGTCCGGCAGGTACGGCATGTCCTCGATGGGCATGATGCGGGCGACGACGCCCTTGTTGCCGTGACGGCCGGCCATCTTGTCGCCCTGGGCGATCTTTCGCTTCTGCGCGACGTAGACGCGCACCAGCTCGTTGACGCCCGGAGGCAGCTCGTGGTTGCTCTCGCGACTGAAGACCTTGACGTCGACCACGATGCCGCGCTCGCCGTGCGGAACGCGCAGCGATGAGTCACGCACTTCACGCGCCTTCTCACCGAAGATCGCGCGCAGCAGGCGCTCCTCCGCGGACAGCTCGGATTCACCCTTGGGCGTGATCTTGCCCACGAGGATGTCACCGGGATGCACCTCGGCGCCGACGTAGATGATGCCGCGCTCGTTGAGGTTCTTCAGCGACTCCTCGTTGATGTTGGGAAGATCGCGTGTGATCTCCTCGGCACCAAGCTTGGTGTCGCGCGCCTCGATCTCGAACTCTTCGATGTGGATCGAGGTGTACTTGTCCTCACGGACGGCGGATTCGCTGATAAGGATCGCGTCCTCGAAGTTGTAGCCCTCCCAGGGCATGAACGCGACCAGCAGGTTCCTGCCGAGCGCGAGCTCACCGCCCTCGGTCGACGGACCGTCCGCAAGCACGTCACCTGCGGCGATGTGGGTGCCGCTGAAGACCGTGATGCGCTGCGACAGGCACGTCCCCTGGTTGCTGCGCACGAATTTGTGCACGCCGTACCACTGGTCGGGACCACCGTCGTCGGGGCGCACCAGGATGCCGATGCCGCTGTCCTGTCCACTGAGAATCTTCTCGACCGAGCGGTCGTTGTCCGCCGGCTCCGGCCAGCCGACACCGACGACGGTTCCGGGCTTGCGCGCCAGCACCATCTCGCCCGAGTTGCGTGCGGCGTGTCCCTCCATGCCGGTGCCGACGATCGGCGACTCGGCGACGAGCAACGGCACCGCCTGCTTCTGCATGTTCGAGCCCATCAGCNNGCGTCGTCGTGCTCGAGGAACGGGATGAGCGAGGTTGCGACGCTGACGATCTGCTTCGGCGAGACGTCCATGAAGTCCACGTCGCCGATGGGCAGGTCCTTGAAGGTGTGGCGTGTGCGGCAGGCGACGTGCGCCACCGCGAAGTGACCCTTCTCGTCGACCGGCGCATTGGCCTGCGCGACGGTGTACTTGTCCTCCTCATCGGCGGACAGGAATACGATCTCGTCGCTGACCCAGGGCGTGCCCTTGTCGTCCTTGTGCACGCGGCGGAACGGCGTCTCGATGAAGCCGAACTCGTTGACGCGCGCGAAGGTTGCCAGCGATCCGATCAGTCCGATGTTCGGACCTTCTGGCGTCTCGATCGGGCAGATGCGGCCGTAATGGCTCTGATGCACGTCGCGCACATCGAACCCGGCGCGTTCGCGGGACAGTCCGCCTGGACCAAGCGCCGACAGGCGTCGCTTGTGAGTCAGCTCTGCGAGCGGGTTGGTCTGATCCATGAACTGCGACAGCTGGCTGGACCCGAAGAACTCCTTGATCGCGGCGACGACCGGGCGCGCGTTGATCAGGCTTGCGGACGTGATCGTCCCAGAGTCGCTGATGGTCATGCGCTCCTTGATGATCCGCTCCATGCGAATCAGGCCCATGCGGAACTGGTTCTGCAGGAGCTCGCCCACGGCACGCACGCGACGGTTGCCGAGGTGGTCGATGTCGTCCGCCTCACCGTGGCCGTTGTTCAGCTGGATGACCTTGCGGATGATCGACACGAAGTCCTGGTTGTCGAGCACGCGCCGGTCCTTGTCCCATGCGCGCTCGCGTGCCTCTTCCTCACTGATGCCGAGGTTCTTGTCGAGCTTGAACCGGCCCACCTTCGAGAGGTCGAAGCGGCGTGCGTTGAAGAACAGCGAGTTGAGCAGGTTGCGAGCGTTCTCCACCGTTGGCGGATCGCCCGGGCGGATCTTCCGGTACAGCTCGACGAGCGCCTCCTCGACGCTCGTGCTGCCGTCCTTCTCGAGGGTGGCAGCGATGTACTGGTGCTCAGGGTCCTCGTCGACGTCCGCGAAAAAGGCGCGGATGTCGTCGTTGCTCGCATACCCGATCGCGCGCACCAGTGTGGTGACCGGGACCTTGCGCTTGCGGTCGATCTTGACGGTGAGGACGTCCTTGCTCGACGTCTCGACCTCGAGCCAGGCTCCGCGGTTGGGGATCAACTTGGCGGCGTAGAGCAGGCGGCCGGTGGTGCGGTCCTCGGCGGCGGTGAAGTACACGCCGGGCGAGCGGACCAGCTGCGAGACGACCACGCGCTCGGTCCCGTTCACGATGAACGTTCCCTCACCGGTCATCATCGCGAAGTCGCCCATGAAGACTTCGGCTTCCTTGATCTCGCCGGCGTTCTCGCCAGTCTTGATGTGCAGCCGGGTATTGATTCGCAGTGGGGCGGAGAAGGTCATATCCCGCTGGCGGCAATCCTCTTCGTCGTATTTGGGTTCCCCAAATTCGTAGTCAAGGAAGCGCAGCTCGTAGTTCTTTCCGGTGTAGTCCGTGATCGGGTTGATCTCGTTGAACAACTCCCGGAGACCTTCTCTCTTGAACCACTCGAATGAATCAAGCTGGGTCTGGATCAGATTCCCGACCTCGAGCTTGTCTGCAATCTGGCCGTACGACTTGCGGGCGGCAGTAGTGGAAAGAGAAAGGACCATATGCTAAAGTTCCCCCGAGAAGGAATGCGCGCGGGCACGCGCGGCGACGGGCACAATCCCGTATCGTAGCAAAAACCGGCGGAAATCGGCCTTCGCAGCCCGGTCGTAGCGATTGGCGCGCTTTTGATCCGGGCTTGAACTGGGTAATTCGACTTTACCCGCCCACGCCCGATTTGAAGCGTCCGGCTCCAGGGAGCCGGTCGCCTCGCTCGGTGAGCTCTGACGAGAGCTACTTGACCTCGACGGTGGCGCCTGCCTCCTCGAGCTTGGCCTTGGTGCTGTCGGCCTCCGCCCTCGGGACGGCTTCGCGGATGGCCTTGGGGGCCGCGTCCACGAGGTCCTTGGCTTCCTTGAGGCCGAGACCGGTGATCTCACGAACCGCCTTGATGACGTTGATCTTGGCGTCGCCGGGGTGCGTGAGGATGACGGTGAACTCGGTCTGCTCCTCGGCGGGGGCATCGGCTGCTGCCGTGGGAGCGGCTGCAGCGGCGACGGGCGCTGCGGCCTTGATGCCGAGCTTGTCCTCCATGAGTTTCACGGCGTTGACAACGTCGAGGACAGTCCAGGTCTCGAGCGCGTCAACGAACTCCTCGGGGGTGAGTGTCTTGGTGGCCATTTGGTTCTCCTTAATAAATTCTTGAAGGGTTTGGAATTAGATCAGACGGAGCCGGGTTAGGCGGCGAGCTTGTCGCGGTAGGCCTCGAGGGTCGACGCGAGCGTGGAAAGCGGCGAATCGAGTGCTCCCGCCAGGGTCGAGAGGGGTCCGAGCAGCGCCGCGGCGAGGCGGCTGAGGAGCACGTCCCGGGAAGGAAGCTCGGCCAGGGTGCGGACGTCGTTGCCGTCGAGGACCTGGCCCTCAGCCAGGCCGGCGACGAGCGGGAGGGTCCGCGTGCTCCGGAAGTGCTCGAACAGGATCCGCGCGGGTGCGGAGAGATCCCCGTACCCGATCGCCAGGCCAACCGGTCCGCTCAGCACATCCGCGAAGCCCGCCGCACCGGCATCCGCCGCCGCACGCCTGGCGAGCGTGTTCTTGACCACGATGTAGTCGATGCCCTCAGCGCGGAGGCGTCCGCGCAGGTCCTCGAGCTGCCGGACCGTGAGCCCGCGGTAGTCGGTGACCACTGCCGAGGTGGACCGGGAGAGCATCTCGGCGAGATGGGTCACCGCGGCGACCTTGCGCGCTCCAGCCCTCGTCACCTGGGGCTTGTCGGTACTGGTTGGTGCCATTGCTGCCTCCGTCGGCGCCGTGCCTCCGCCGCTGGCGGGATCACGGCGGCGGCGCGCTTATCGGCGCATTCCGGCAGCCTTGCCCACCTGCGCAGGATATTGAGCGGGACGGCCCCGCACCTGCGGTCTTTGGCGAACGGACGACGGCGAGTCGTCTTTCTGGAAGAGCGACAGCGTATCAGGCGTAGCCCGCTTGTCGCGGCCGCGCGACGGAGCAAACTCCGGGTCAGCGCCACACTGGCGCGGTGCTCGGTTCACTCACGGACCGGCTGCCGCGAATCCTGCCCAGCTCGCGGAGCCGAAGGGCGCGCCGTTCGCCGTCGGCCCGTCCGATCTCGGTCAGCCGCGAGGTGGCCCTCTTTGTGGTCGGGTGCCTCCTCGCCGCCGCGCTAATCGGCGGAGCCAGCTTCTGGGTGGTCAACAGTGCCGCCACCTCGGAGGCGATCACCGACGCGGAGACGATCACTCAGATCGATGCGCACGGCATCGTCGCGCCCCTGCTGACCCCTGCATTGCTCGCCGGGAGCCCCGCTGCGATCAGCACCCTCGACCAGGCCGTGGTCGGGCGGGTGCTCAGCAGTCGCGTGGTCCGGACCAAGGTGTGGACAGCAGCGGGAAAGGTCGTCTACTCGGACGCCCACGGCTTGATCGGCGAGACCTTTGCCCTTGGCGACGACGAGCAGGACGCGCTCGCCGATGGCAAGACGGACTCCGAGGTGAGCGACCTCAGCCGTCCGGAGAACCGCTACGAGCGCTCGTTCGGCACCCTGGTGGAGGTGTATCTGCCGGTCGTCGCCACCAACGGCGTCAAGCTGCTCTTCGAGACCTATCAGCTCGACAGCGCGATCCAGGCAGACCAGGAGCGAATCTGGAGCGGGGTCTTCCCGGCGCTCGTCGCCGGGCTCGCGCTCCTCTTCATCGTCCAGGTGCCGCTGAGCTGGCGGCTGGCGCTGCGCCTGCAGCGGTCGAGCCGGGACCGCGCGGCGCTTCTCCAGCGGGCGATCGACAGCTCCGAAACCGAGCGCTGGCGGATTGCCGGCGATCTCCACGACGGGCCGGTGCAGAACCTCACCGCGGTCAGCCTGACGCTCGGTTCAGCCGCGATGCGGCTGGCAGACCCGGGCCGCGAGACCCCCGGCCACGATGAACTCCTGAGCGTGATGCAGACCGCTTCGGCCGAGTCGCGGACGGCGATCCGGGAGCTCAGGACCATGATCATGGAGATCGCGCCGCCTGACCTCGACCGCGGCGGCCTGGACGGCGCGCTGGGGCGGCTCGCGGCTGTCGCCCAAGAGCACGGGCTGGTCGCCAGGGTCGAGGCCAACACCTCGTCAGTCAGCCACCCCGCCGACGACCTCCCGCTCATCTACCGCACTGCGCAGGAGAGCGTTCGCAACGTCCTGAAGCATGCCGGGGCGAGCAGCGTGATGATTCGCCTGACCAGGGAGGACGGCAGGCTGACGCTCGAGGTGGTCGATGACGGCTCAGGATTCAGCCCGGAGGAGCTGAGGCGGCGGCAGCAGAACGGCCACGTGGGGCTGTCGCTGCTCCAGGAGCGGGTCGCCGAGGCGGGAGCGACCATGGCGATCACCTCCGCGCCGGGCGCCGGGACCACCATCCGGCTCCAGCTCGCCAGGTCGTGAGGTTGCGGCGTCACAGCCCGCCCCGCGGTTTGACGTGTGAACTCAACCTCTGGTAGGCTTTCGCTTCGCTCCACGAGCTTCCTCGTATTCGCGCGCACTGTTTCGTGGCAGAGCGCACATTCTCAATAAACGGACGGTCGTGCCTACCTTTCAGCAGTTGGTCCGCAAGGGCCGCACCAAGCCGACACACAAGACCAAGGCCCGCGCGCTTCGGGGATGCCCGCAGCGGCGCGGCGTCTGCGTTCGCGTGTACACGACCACGCCCAAGAAGCCCAACTCGGCGCTCCGCAAGGTGGCCCGTGTCCGTCTGACCACGAAGGTCGAGGTCACCGCCTACATTCCCGGCATCGGCCACAATCTCCAGGAGCACTCGGTCGTGCTCATCCGCGGCGGTCGCGTCCGCGACCTCCCGGGTGTTCGATATCACGTCATCCGGGGAACGCTGGACGCCGCCGGTACCAAGAATCGCAAGCAGGGGCGCAGCAAGTACGGCGCCAAGCGCGAGAAAAAGGCGAGCTAGAAACCCATGCCACGTCGCGCCCGAGTTCAGAAACGCGTCATCCTCCCCGACCCGATCTACGCGAGCGTGGGGCTGGCGAAGTTCGTGAACTGCATCATGCTCGCCGGTAAGAAGAGCATCGCCGAGAAGATCGTCTACGACTCGTTCGAGAAGATCCGGCGCTCCTCGCGCAAGGAGCCCCTCGACGTGTTCGACCAGGCCATCCGCAACGTGACCCCGATCCTCGAGGTCAAGCCGAAGCGCGTCGGAGGCGCCACGTACCAGGTGCCCGTGGAGATCCGCCACGACCGTCGCCAGGCGCTCGCCCGCCGCTGGATCATCCGCTACGCGCGGGGCCGGGGCGGCAAGAGCATGTCCGAGAAGCTCGCCGGCGAGCTGATGGACGCCGCCAACGGCGTGGGCGCGTCGATCAAGCGCAAGGAAGACACCCACAAGATGGCTGAGTCGAACAAAGCCTTCTCGCACTTCCGGTACTGACATGTCGGTTGCAGTGGCGGCGCGCGCATTCCCCCTCGAGAAGACCCGGAACATCGGGATCATGGCNNCAAGACCACGACGACCGAGCGCGTCCTCTTCTATACCGGCCGCATCCACAAGATGGGCGAGGTCCACGAGGGCGCCGCGACCATGGACTGGATGGTCCAGGAGCAGGAGCGCGGGATCACCATCACGTCGGCGGCGACGGCTGCCGAGTGGCGCGGCCATCGAATCAATATTATCGATACGCCCGGGCACGTGGACTTCACTGTCGAGGTCGAGCGGAGCCTTCGCGTCCTCGACGGCGCCGTGGCAGTCTTCGACGCGGTCGCGGGCGTGGAGCCCCAGTCGGAAACCGTCTGGCGCCAGGCTGATCGCTACGAGGTGCCGCGTATCTGCTTCATCAACAAGATGGACCGGATCGGCGCCAACTTCTACGCCGCGGTGACCTCCATCAAGGAGCGTCTGGGCGCTCACGCGGTGCCCATCCAGCTGCCGATCGGCGCCGAGTCGGAGTTCAGGGGGATGGTCGACCTCGTCACCGAGGAGGCGATCATCTACACCGACGATCTCGGGACGAGCCTGCGCCGCTCGGAGATTCCCGAGTCGATGCGCGAGCTGGTGGCCCAGTACCGTCACGACCTGCTCGAGGCCGTCGCCGAGTCGGACGACGAGCTGATGATCAAGTACCTCGACGGCGAGACCCTGACCACCCAGGACATCATTCGCGGCCTGCGCGCCGGCACCGTCGGCACCAAGCTCGTCCCGGTGCTCTGCGGCTCGGCCCTCAAGAACAAGGGTGTCCAGCCGATGCTCGACGCCGTCGTCGACTTCCTCCCGTCGCCGCTTGACCGCCCGTCGGTGGAGGGAGCCGCCGCCGAGGGCGAGAGCGCCGTCGTGCGCAATGCCTCCGACGCCGAGCCCTTCGCGGCGCTCGCGTTCAAGATCGCGACCGATCCTTTCGTCGGCAAGCTCACCTTCTTCCGGGTGTACAGCGGGGTGCTGCGCAGCGGTTCGTACGTCTACAACGCCACCAAGGGCGAGCGCGAGCGCGTCGGCCGTCTGCTCCAGATGCACGCGAACCACCGCGAGGAAATCGAGGAGGTTCGCGCCGGCGACATCGCCGCCGCCATCGGCCTGCGCAAGACCACCACGGGCGACACCCTCTGCGACGAGAAGTACCCGATCGTGCTCGAACAGATCACCTTCCCGGAGCCGGTCATCTCGGTCGCCGTCGAACCCAAGACCAAGGCCGAGCAGGACAAGATGGGGATCGCGCTCCAGAAGCTCGCCGAGGAAGACCCGACCTTCCGTGTTCGCACCGATGAGGAGACCGGGCAGACGGTCATCTCAGGGATGGGCGAGCTGCACCTCGAGATCATCGTCGACCGGATGCTTCGCGAATTCAAGGTCGACGCAACCGTCGGCAAGCCGCAGGTGTCGTACCGCGAGACGGTCACCCAGAAGGCGCACGGCACGGGGCGCTTCGTCCGCCAGTCCGGTGGTCACGGCCAGTACGGCCACGTTGAGCTGGAGATCGAGCCCAACCCCGGCAAGGGATTCGAGTTCGTCAGCAAGATCACGGGCGGATCGATTCCTCGGGAGTACATCGCGCCGACCGGTCGCGGTATCGCCGACTCGCTCTCCAACGGCGTGCTCGCCGGCTACCCCGTGGTCGACATCAAGGTGACTCTGGTCGACGGCTCGTACCACGACGTCGACTCGTCCGAGCAGGCGTTCTCGATCGCCGGGTCGATGGGGTTCAAGGACGGCGTCCGCAAGGCGAAACCGGTACTGCTCGAACCGATCATGCGCGTCGATGTCTTCATGCCCGAGGAGTTCATGGGCGACGTGATGGGAGACCTCTCCGGGCGCCGCGGCCAGATCCTCGGCATGGAAGGCCGTGCGACATCGCATATCGTTCACGCCGAGGTTCCGCTGTCGGCGATGTTCGGCTACTCGACGGATCTGCGCAGCATGACCCAGGGCAGGGCCAACTACAGCATGGAATTCCATCATTATCAGCAGCTTCCAGCGAGCCTCGCCGAAGAGCTCGTCGCCAAAGCCAGGGTGTAATTGAGATCGTCGGAGAGAGCAGGAGTTAAGTAGAGGCACGAAATGGGCAAGAAGAAATACCAGAGCACCAAGCCGCACGTGAATGTCGGAACCATCGGTCACATCGACCATGGCAAGACGACGTTGACTGCCGCGATCACCAAAGTCCTCTCCGAGAACATCGGCGGTGACAACGCTTTCGTCGCGTTCGACAAGATCGACAACGCCCCTGAAGAGAAGGCGCGCGGTATCACGATCGCGACCGCGCATGTCGAGTACGAGACCGCGACGCGTCACTACGCGCACGTCGACTGCC
>PKYW01000011.1 GCA_003132805.1 Candidatus Dormiibacterota bacterium
AGCCAGGTCGAGGCCCTGCGCCAGCAGGGCAGTCACGTCGAGGTGATCACTCCGGACGCCGATTCCCGAGCCGCCATGGGCACGAACATGACCGATCCCGCGACGCGCATCCCCGCCGCCCGTGCGGGCTTCGCCCAAGGCAAGCAGGAAGCGACCCGTGTGACTCTCAGGAAGTCGGTGACCCCATCGCACCAACGCTCGCGTTGACGCGTCGAAAACCGTCAGCCGCGAGGAACCCCGCGGGCACGCCCAGCGCCCCGGCGGTCACGAGCGCCGACGCCCAGAGCGGCAGCACCTTGTGCAGCCCGGCGATCATCGCCGTGGCCGTGGCGCCGAGCGCACCGAGCCCGAGTGCGCTCGCGAGGCCCATCTGGCCGACGCCGAGTCCGGCTGCCTTTGCCTTCTCGGGGACGCCGCGGCGATCGAGCTCGGCACGGACACGCTCGGCGGTCTCATCGCCCACCCGGCGCGCGAATGCAGCAAGACGGTCCGCGGTACCGCCGGCGAGACCTCCCGATCCGCCGAGCATGTCGTCAATCGACACGTAATCGTCAGATCCCGCTGTGGCTGCTGACGCGCGGCCGTACTTCGGCGGCTGAGGAGCCGTCGCCGTATCGCCGTGGAGCTCGCGGAGCCGTTCGGTCGGCCCGGGAACCTTGTCCGGATCGGGAAATCCAGAGGCGACCCGTCGCTCCCGGTCGCCCTCGTCCTCGTCTGCCATCATCCCGACCTCCGTATTGGGCTATGCCTAGACATGATAGTAAGACTATCACGTCAGCGAACTCGAGGGCGACGGTCGTCTCGCGCGTATTTCTCTCCGGACAAATTCGCGATCACCGNNGATCCTGACCTTCGCTCACCGGTCAGGTTCCTCTTCTGGATCGCGCGCGGGCAGCGCCGGACAGTCATCGGCGGTGCCTTCTTCGGGGCGCTGTGGATGGGAACACAAGGAGTGATCCCCGCGGCGCTCGGCCAGTCGGTCGACGCCATCACGCAGCGCAACGGCTCGGCGCTGATCCTCTGGGCGATGGTCGTCCTCGCTCTTGGCGTCCTCCAAGCCGCTGCGGGCGTCATGCGCCATCGGCGCGCGGTGAGCAACTTCCTCGAGGCATGCGTGCGCGTGCAGCAGCTGGTCATCCGCGCGGCGATCCGCCTTGGCGCCGGCCTGCCGCGTCAGATCGGCGCCGGTGAGGTGGCCAGCCTGGGAACGACCGACATGGTGCGCGTCGCCCGGCTCCTCGACATCAGCGCCCGGGGTACGGGCGCGGTCGTGTCGATCGTGATCGTCGCGGTCATCCTGCTGAGCACCTCGCCGCAGCTGGGTCTCGTTGTGCTGGTCGGAGCGCCGATCGCCGCGCTCCTGATCCTCCCCGCGATGGGACCGCTCGAACGTCGCCAGCGGGCCGAGCGGCAACAGCGGGGCGCCGCGTCCGCGGTCGCAGCCGACACGGTTGCCGGACTCCGGGTGTTGCGCGGCCTCGGCGGCGAGGCTGACTTCTCGGCTCGGTACGCCCGGACATCCCAGGAGGTGCGGCATGCGACCGTGCGCACCGCGCTGATCCAGTCGCTGTTGGACGGTCTTCAAGTTTTCCTCCCGGGGGCGATCCTGGTCGCGATCACGTTTCTGGGCGCGCGTCTCGTGCGCAGCGGGTCCATCCCNNCCGGTGCAGACGCTGATCCAGGCCGCAAGCATCTGGTCCGCGGCGACGGTTGCGGCGGGTCGCGTCCTCACCGTGCTGCGACTCGACGCGGACCTCGCCTCACCGGCAGATCCGGCAGAACCGATCGATGGCGACCTTGTCGATGAGGAGTCGGGGTTGAGCGCGCCTCGCGGACTCCTGACCGCGGTGGTGATCGCGGATCCCGACGTCGCCAGCGCGACCGCCGCACGACTCGGGCGCCTCATGGATCCATCCGGCAATGCAAGGGTGACCCTGGGAGGAGTCGCGCTCGATCGTCTAATGGTTGACGAGGTGCGGCGCCGCATCCTCGTCGTCGATCGCGATCCGCAACTGCTGGTCGGCTCGCTGCGCGACGCTGTCGATACGCCGAGCGCTCGACCGGACGCGGCGGACCCGCGGCCGAGCGTTGATGAAGCGATCGCTGCGGCATCCGGTGCCGACATCGTGGCGGGGCTTGGCCACGGGCTCGACTCGCAGGTCTCCGAGCGTGGCCGATCGCTCTCGGGTGGTCAACGACAGCGCATCGCGCTTGCCGCGGCGCTCCGCGCCGACCCGGACGTTCTGGTCCTCGATGAGCCGACGAGCGCCGTCGACGCGCACACCGAGGCGATCATCGGTGAGCGGCTCGGCGCCCTCCGAAGTGGGCGCACGACGGTCATCTTCACCACCAGCCCGCTGCTGCTCGCGCGCGCGGATCGGGTCGCCTTCCTCGATAACGGCACGGTCGCAACCGGAACGCATACCCAGTTGATGGCCACGAACGCGCGCTACCGCCTGGTGGTCACCAGGGGCGGCGAATGAGCCGCGACATGGCGTCCATCCTCCCCGTGGCCGGCGGCCGCGCGGCGTGGCGCAGCCTGCGGTCGAGCCTCGCGGAGCGCCGCGGACTCATCGCCGGCGCCATTGCGTTGCAGATGGCGGCGAGCGCCGCCGGTCTGGTGGGACCGCAACTCCTCGAGCGAATCATCAACAGCTCCGGTGCACTCACCGACGCGACCATCGACCGCACCGCGCTGCTGTTCACCATCGCGCTGCTCGTCCAGACGGTGTTCACCGCGGGGGCCCGCGCCTGCGGTGCGCTCACCGGCGAGTACGTCCTCGCCCGCCTCCGTGAGCGGTTCATCTCCACTGTGCTCGCACTACCCATCGGCATCGTGGAGCGCGCCGGAACGGGGGATCTGATGACCCGTGCGTCCACTGATGTCGACGACATGTCGCAGGCGGTGCGCCGAGGACTGCCGGAGCTGCTCGTGGCTGGCGTCACCGGCGTCCTTGCGATCGTCGCGCTCGTCGTCACTGCTCCGATTCTCGGCCTCGTCGTGGTGCCGGTCATTCCGCCACTCGTGCTCGCCACGCGTTGGTACCTGCACCGCGCGCGGCCCGCGTACCAGCAGCAGGCCGCGGCCGAAGCCGTGGTGAATGCCGACCTCCAGGAAACCGTCAACGCTGCGCGAACCATCGAATCGTTGCGCCTCGGCGCGCGCCGCATCGCCCAGACCGACGACGACATTCGCGATTGGATCGCATGGGAACGGCGGACCCTGCGCCTGCGCACCGTGTTCTTCGGATCCTGCGAGGCCGCGTACATCGTGCCTTTGGTGCTGTGCCTCCTTTTCGGCGGCCTCCTGGTGATCCATGGCCAGCTGTCGATCGGTGCCGTCGCCGCCGCTGCCCTGTATACGCAACAGCTCGTGTCTCCGGTCGACACCCTGCTCGCCTGGCAGGATGAGGTGCAGCTTGCGTCTGCGTCGCTCTCGCGCGTGGTCGGCGTTTCCGAGGTGCCGGCTGCGGAGATCACCGAGCGCATCCCGTCGGACCAGCGATTGGTTGCGGACCAAGTGCATTTCGCCTACAACGAAGATGCCGACGTGCTGCATGGCATCGACCTCTCACCCGACGTGGGCGCGCGACTTGCGGTGGTCGGCCCCAGTGGGGCGGGGAAGAGCACGCTCGCACTGCTCCTCGCCGGCGTTCATGCGCCGCGGACAGGATCGGTGGAGTTCGGCGGCGTGGAACCGCACCTGCTGCCGCCTGAACGGCTCCGCCGCGAGGTGGCGCTCGTCACCCAGGAGCATCACCTGTTCGCCTGCTCACTGCGTGACAACCTCCGCCTCGCCCGGGCCAACGTGAACGACGAGCAGTTGCTTGCGGTCCTCGAAGCCGTCGATGCGATGCAGGCTTTCGGTGCCCTTCCGGCAGGGTTGGACACCATCATCGGGTCGGGCGGAACGTCGATCAGTCCTGGATTCGCTCAGCAGATCGCGGTCGCGCGTCTGTTGCTCGCCGATCCGCACACGCTCGTGCTCGACGAAGCCACCTCTCTGCTCGACTCGCGCGCGGCCCGGCACCTCGAGCGCTCGGTCGCCGTGCTGCTCGAGGGCCGCACGGTCATCGCGATATCCCATCGGCTGCACGCGGCACACGACGCGGAGATCGTCGTGGTGGTGGAGGACGGTCGTATCAGTGAGTACGGGACTCACGCAGCGCTGCTGAGCGCCGGTGGTGCCTACGCCCGCCTGTGGAGCACGTGGCGGCAGGAGTCGGCGGAACCTGGCTCTCAGGAGAGCGTCGGTCCAAGTGCTTCGACCGCCGACTGGACCGGAAGCACAGATATCTTGCCGTCCGAGCAGAAGACCTGACCGTCGGTGTAACCCTGAACGCTCAGGTTGGCGACGACAGGAATTGACGTGCCGGGTGTAAGCACGCGGACCCTCGCCGCGGTCACACATGGCTCGATGACGTCGTCACCGAAGAAGTTGATGAAAGCTGCCGGCGCTACCCCGGAAGGGCAGCCGTTCGACTCACCGCAAGGAAGGAGACTGATTGCTTCGAGGCGTGCCCTGCCTCCAAAGGTTGCCGTGGTCTCCACCCAGCGAGTGGACACGAGGCCGCCAGCGGGATTCAGGAATTGCAGCGTTGCCCAGCCATGAATCCTGCACGGCCGCGTGCCGCGGTTCCAGATCGCCAGTGACACCGCGACGCTCCCCGCACCGCCGCCGCTGAGTGCCGGCCAGAATGCGATCTGCAGTTGTGATCCCGTGCAGGTGAGTTCCCCGGCTGTGACGATCGGTGCGGTGGGCGAGGGCGTTGGCGGCGCAGTCGGGGAGATCGTCGGCGTCGCGGTGGGCGCAATCGAGGGCGCTATTGGAGGTTGCGTGTTGAGTGGCGCGTTCGATGCGGTTGGGACCAGAGGCGAACTCGTGCATGATACGAGCGTCGCAGTCAGGGCGCTCGCAACAAGGAGGCCGTAACGGGCCATCCGTTGCGATGCTCCCGCGAAGAAGCGTTGATCTGGCGCCGACATCGTCGCCTTGATAACGCGCTCGTTGCGCGTGCGGTTCCGTCCGCGTGTCGCTGTCAGAAGGTGCCGACGACGACGAACCCGACGATCAGCGCGGCAATCGCGGCGGCCGCCCCTGACACCGGCCAGACCCAGGCGTTGGGTCGTCGGATCGGCGGGATCGTCGCGGCGGCGATCGAGAGCAGGGCCGCAGTGATCAGTAGCGCTATGCCGATGCTGAGGATCCCAATGACGCCTAATGCGGCGCTTCCCGCCGCAGCCGACAGGAACACGGTTTTCGCCGCCGCAGATCTACCGCCCAGTACGCATGCCGTCCCCAGGACCGAGGCGGCTGCGATCGCGGCGATGTACCCGGTGATGAACGGTACGATCCCGGGTAGGGGCGGAGGCCCGTTCTGACTATGGACGGCGACCGTGAGGTACGCCCAGTCGCTGGCGACGGCCACGACCGCGGCGAGCAGTCCCGCAGTCAACTGCCTCTGTCGATGTGCTCCTTCCATCCCGGTGACGCCACTTTAGTACGCGCCGTCCGGTCCAATGACACTTTCCTCGCAGCCCGCCCGTATTAAGCCGTGACCACGTTGGCAAGGAGGGTCAGTGACGTCGCTGGAGGGCCGCTCGGGCGCGGTGGATGTCGTGCCCTCACGCGATGCCGAGGCCGATGCCTTCGAGGCGGAGCTGCGCCCTTTGCTCCAAGAGGCAGTGCGTCTCGCGACAGGAATGCTCCTGAGCGCAGTTGAGGCAGAGGACGCCGTGCAGGAGGCGTGTGTGCGTGCCTGGGGCCGTCGCGCCAACCGCCGCCAAGGGACAGACCTGCGCCCGTGGTTCCTGGGCATCGTTGCCAATCAATGCCGCGAGGTGCGCAGAGGACGCTGGTGGCGAGTTGTGCGGAGCGACAAGCCCGGTGATAGCAGCGACGCGCATGACGGCGACACCTCCGCGTTGATCGATCTGCGGGATGCGATTGCGCAACTGCCTTATCGGCGCCGCCTGATCATCGTGCTGCGCTACTACCTCGACCTGCCGTTCGAGGAGGTCGCCGCGGCCGCCGGTTGCTCGGTCGACGCGGCCAAAGCGCTGGCGCAGCGTGGGACGGCCGACCTGCAACGCGCGCTGACGGGAGAGCCCCGCTGATGGCTGTCAACACCGAGGAGGAGTTGCACCGCCGCGTCCATGAGGCAATCAACTCGACGCTCCCACGGGCCGGTGTCGAGCAGCGGGTGCTGCAGCACGCTCGCGAGCAGATCGTGCGAGCATCCGCACCGCGGATCTCGTGGATGCCGCTCGGGAGAGGAGTGGGAGGTGCATTCATCGCCCTCGCGGTCATCGCGCTGATCGGCGGTGCTCTTGGTCTGACGCTGAGCCTGCGGAATCACGCGACGTCTGCCCCGGCGAAAGCTCCACAGCAGATCCTCACGACGAGCCCACCGGCGACCCCCCCGGTGGTCGCGGTACCAACGACGGCACCGTCCACGGCGCTCGTCTTCAGCCCAACCGCGGTGAGCTTCGCCACTGCGTCTGACGGTTGGACCATCGGACAGGTCTGTAATCCATCGAGCTGCGCGCTCGCTGTCTACCGGACAACCGATGCCGGCACACGGTGGACACCGGTGCACTTCTCGGTGAAGGTCGACATAGGCAATAGCACCCTCAACATTCGCGCCGCGTCGACCGCGGACGCATGGATCTGGGGTATGTCCGATGGCCGCGGACTTCTCGTGGCAACGCACAACGGTGGCGTGAGCTGGCAGTCAATGGCGGTCGGCAATGCGCTCGTCGCAGATGTCGAGCTCGCGCAGGGAACGGCGTGGGCGGTGACCACCTGCTCGATTCCCAAGCCGTGCACGGCAAGCCTGTTCTCGCAATCTGTCGGCGGTGGGACATGGTCTGATCTCGGCACATTGCCCGCTGCGGTACGGGCGCCGATCGACAACAACTCGACCATCCCACTGGCGCAACTCATACGCGTTGGCGACGAGGTCTGGATCCTTGATGCCAACCAGCAGGGGCCCGCACTCGTACGCAGCCAGAACAATGGCCGCACATGGTCATCCCTTCCGCTCCCATGCACCGTCGGTGCCACCGCGATCCTCGGGGCGTCGTCTGCCGATCACCTGATGCTTGCCTGCGGAAATGAAGGGGCGTTTCCGGCACCGCAAGAGGTATGGACGTCCAGCGATGGCGGCTCCAAGTGGGTCCTGCGCAGCCGAGAGGGATACGACTCCGGCTTCTCACCGCCTGCGGCGAATGTCGGATCCATCAACAGTGGTGGCGCGCCCATCGGTCTCGCCGTCCTGAGCACCACGACGGCCTGGATGGCGAATGACCGCGAGGACGATCTCGTGACTCATGACGGAGGAGTCGTCTGGACCCATGGCGCGCTACCTCCGGACTCCTTTGGTGGCGCCGGCGGCGCTGAAGGGATCGGGTTCGAGGACTCGGAACATGGCTGGACGTTCGTCCCAGGGGGGATCTGGACAACCAGCGACGGCGGTACCACGTGGCACCAGCTCCCGAGCATCAACGTGCCGGCAGCGTGACCAATCGCAACAGAGCGATCGACTCAGCCCCCCGACTTGTCGATCACGTCGAAGAGGTTGCCCTCGGGATCCTGGAGGGTCACGAAGTCGTCGCCGGGTTCCGGCGTACGCGGAAAGCGCACCGCCCCGAGCTCGAGCAGGCGCGCCACCTCACCCGCCGGATCGGCCGTGTACAGATCGAGGTGCAGGCGGTTTTTGCCGATGCGCGGCTCGGGCACCCGCTGGAGCGACACGTTGACGTGGTCTCCATCTGGGTCCCGGAGCACGGCCCATCCATCCTCTGGCGGATCGCGAGGCACGTAGCGGAGCGCCGCCGTCCAGAACCCGTACATGGCCGGGAAGTCGTTGCAGTCGATCACCACTGATCCGACGTACATATGGAATCCCTCTGAGACAGGTTGCTCACGGAGTCGACAGGATGCCGTGTCCATGATTCGACCGTGATCCAACCGCGATAGGGGATGAGCAATGCTCGCGATCGACGTCAGGGACAGCGACATCATGGAGACAACGCAGCACCGCCCGGGCGGCGTCACGCGCATGCTGGCCGCGCTGCAGGAGGCCGGTCTCCGGGTGATTCGCATTGAACCGCGGATCAATGAAACCGGGCTCTATCGCGTGACATTCGTCGACAGCCCCGAGCTTGCGGTTCGGATCCTCAACGCGATCGGTCGCCGGGTGAGCCCCTCGGTCTCCACAGCCGCGGGCTAGCGAGCGGCTTTCGAGCGCAGTCGCGCTACGCTGACGGCGTCCGTTTGACTGGCTGAGGATCTACGAACGACCAACGAACGCGGTTGAGCGAAGCTCGCGACAAGCCCGGGTGGATTCGGCGCCTCTGGGGCTACATGCTCCGGCACCGGCGGGATGTCGTGCTGTCGGTGGGAGCCGCAGCGCTCGGCAGCGTGACCCAGACGGCCGTCCCGCTGGTCGCACGTCAGATCGTGGACGGGGTCATCCTCACCAGGACGTCGGCGTTGTGGCCGTGGCTCGTGCTGCTTGTCGTGCTCGCCGCCGCCAGCTTCGGGTTCGCCTACATCCGACGCTACCGGGGTGGTCGAGTGGCGCTCGAGGTCCAGTACGACCTGCGCAACGACATGCACGACCATCTGCAGGCCCTGGACTTCGACAATCTCGGCCGCATGCCGACCGGGCAGCTGGTCGCTCGCGCCAACTCGGACTCGACGCTGGTCCAGGGACTGCTCAGCTTCTTCCCGATCATGAGCAGCAACATCCTTCTGCTCCTGCTCTCGCTCGGCGTGATGATCTACCTCTCGCCGCTGCTGGCGCTCGTCGCTGTGGTGGTCGCGCCGAGCCTGCTGATCGTGTCCTACCGCATGCGCTGGCGTGTCTTTCCGGCAACCTGGGACGGACAGCAGCGCGAAGGTGAGCTTGTCCAGATCGTCGACGAGGATGTCAACGGCGTCCGCGTGGTCAAGGCGTTCGCCCAGGAGCAGCGCGAGCTCGATCGCGTCGCGGATGCCGCCAAGGCGGTGTACGGGTCACAGATGCGGGCCGTTCGCCTGCAGTCGCGGTATCAGCCGCTGCTCGAGGCGATCCCCTCATTCGCGCAGGTTGCGATCCTCGCTCTTGGCGGATGGCTCGCGCTCCATCACGACATCACGCTCGGCACCTTCCTTGCGTTCTCGACTTACGTCACCCAGCTCCTGGCGCCGGCCCGACAGCTCGCCGGGGTCCTGACGATCGGCCAGCAGGCTCGGGCAGGCCTGGAGCGCATCTTCCAGCTCCTCGACCTGCCCGCGGCCATTGCCGACGCACCCGATGCGGTCGAGCTCCCCGAGCTCCGCGGTGACATCCGCTTCTCGAATGTGCATTTCCGCTACGGGGACGGTGACCCGGTGCTCAAGGGGGTTGACCTGCACGTGGCGCCCGGGGAGCGCGTGGCCATCGTTGGTCCAAGCGGGAGCGGCAAGTCCACCCTGGCGATGCTCGTCCCGCGCTTCTACGACCCCACCGAGGGGGCGGCTCTCGTGGACGGGTACGACGTGCGCAACGTCACGCTTCGCTCGCTGCGGCGTCAAGTGGGCGTGGTCTTCGAGGACAGCTTCCTGTTCTCGGACTCGGTTCGCGAGAACATCGCGTACGGGCGGCCGGACGCGACCGACGAGCAGATCGAGGCAGCCGCGCGCGCCGCGCAAGCACACGAGTTCATCGAGGAGCTGCCCCGCGGTTACGACACCGCGATCGGCGAGCGAGGGCTGACACTCTCCGGGGGGCAACGCCAGAGGATCGCGCTCGCACGGGCGATCCTGTATGACCCGCGCATCCTCATTCTCGACGACGCCACCAGCGCGATCGACGCGCGCGTCGAGGCAGCGGTGCACGACGCACTCCGCGGGATCATGGCCGGCCGCACGACACTGCTCATCGCGCACCGCCGGTCGACCCTGCACCTCGCCGACCGGATCGTCGTGCTCGATGGCGGCGTCGTGGTCGAGGAGGGCACGCACGACGAGCTCATCGCGCGCAGCGCGCTGTACAGAACGCTGGTGTCCGGGCTCGAGGAGCTCGACGCGGCGGAGATCGGCGATTCCATCGAAGCGCTCGCGAGCCTCGCGTCCACTGTCGGGGCCGACGGCACCACCGCGGCCGCGTGGGCGGGCGACAGCCAGCGATCCGGCAACCGGACGGCCGCGCGCATCATGGGTGCCCCTTCCCTCGGCCCGGGCCTTGGGGGCGGCGGTGGCGGTGGATGGCGCCTCAACCTCGCTCCGACCCCGGAACTCCTCGCGCGCGTCGCACGCCTCAGACCTGTCCGCGACATCGCGAAGGTCGACCTCGAGCGCGAGTCGCGACCGGACAGGAACTTCAGCCTGTTCCGGTTGTTGCGTGAGTTCAAGGGGCCATTGGTGCTCGGGCTGCTGTTCGTGGTCGTCGACGGGCTCATGACGCTCGCAGGACCGGTGCTCGTCAAGACGGGGCTCGACAATGGCGTGGCGAAGGGATCGACATTCGTCCTCTTCGCCGCAGCGGGCGTGTTCCTCGTGGTCACGCTCGTCGACCTCATCGACGAGATCGGCGAGACGTTTGTGACGGGGCGAGCCGCGCAGCGCATCATGCTGTCGCTGCGCATTCGAATTTGGGCGCAGCTGCAACGCCTTTCGCTCGACTACTACGAGCGCGAGATGGCCGGTCGAATCATGACCCGGATGACGACCGACGTCGACCAGTTCGAATCGCTCATCGAGAACGGGCTGCTCTCCGCGCTTGTCTCGATCGTGACGTTTGTCGGTGTCGGCGTGGCGTTGGTCGTCATCAACGCGGAGCTGGGGCTCTGCACGCTCTCGGTGGCGGTCCCGCTCGCGGTCGCGACGGTGATCTTCCGCCAGAAGGCGGCACGGCTGTACAGCATCTCGCGCGAGCGGATCGCGATCGTCAACGCGGATTTCCAGGAGAGTCTCTCCGGCGTTCGCGAGTCGCAGGCCTTCGTGCACGAGGGTGCTGCGATGGCGCAGTTTCACCGGCTCGGACGCTCCTATCTCGACACGCGTGTCGCGGCGCAGCGTCTGGTCGCGACGTACTTCCCGTTCGTGCAGTTCATGTCCGCGGTGGCCGACGCCATCGTGCTCGGCGTCGGCGCGCACCTGATCGAAACCGGGCATCTCACCTCGGGAGCGCTCATCGCGTTCCTGCTCTACATCGACCTCTTCTTCTCACCGATCCAGCAGCTTTCTCAGGTGTTCGACGCGTGGCAGCAGACGCGCGTATCGGTGGGTCGCATCGCCGAGCTGATGCAGCTCGAATCGCTCACGCCGAACCCCGCAGACCCGGAGGAGATCGGCCGCCTGCACGGCAACCTCAGCCTGAACCACGTGCGCTTCTCGTATCCCGTACCGGCCAATCGCCCCGGCTTCGACGGAGTGCGTCCAGTCGATCGACGTGGACCCCAGGATCCGCGGCTGCTCCAGTCCCGCGACGCCGCTTGGCGCAAGCCGCCCGAGGCACTGCGCGGTATCGACCTGCGCGTCGCGGCGGGGGAGACGGTCGCGCTCGTCGGTGAGACCGGCGCAGGGAAATCGACGGTCATGAAGCTGCTCGCGCGCTTTTACGACGCCGACGAAGGGAGCGTCGAGGTCGACGGCCACGACCTGCGCAGGATAGATCTCCACGACTTCCGCCACCAGCTCGGCTACGTCCCGCAGGAAGCGTTCCTCTTCTCGGGGACGATCCGAGACAACGTCGCGTATGGCCGCCCTGAGGCAAGCGACAGCGAGGTGGAGACGGCCGCCCGCGCTGTCGGCGCGCACGAGTTCATCGCCCGGCTCTCAGGCGGCTACCACCACGAGCTCACCGAGCGCGGGCGCTCGCTGTCGTCGGGCCAGCGCCAGCTCATCGCGCTGGCTCGCGCCGAGCTGGTCGATCCGGTGATTCTCCTGCTCGACGAGGCCACCTCGAACCTCGACCTGGTCACTGAAGCGCACGTCGCCGCCGCCATGCAGGAGGTGTCCCACGGCCGGACCACCGTGGTCATCGCTCATCGCCTGCAGACAGCCAGGGCCGCGGACCGGATCATCGTGTTGCACGGTGGGCAGGTGGTGGAGGCGGGAAACCACGACGAGCTGCTTTCGGCTCACGGGCGCTACGCCGCGATGTGGGAGGTCTTCGAGGTCGTCGGCAAGGCGGCGCCGGTGACGCAACCGGGGTAGCATCGCGCGGGCGATGCTCGCCGGGCTAGGGGTGCCAGGTGGGCTCGAGCCCTGTGGCGATTGCGCCGGCGACCATCGCCGCCACGAGCGCCCAGACGATCACCTTCTCCGGTCGGTTGATGGCAGTTGCGGCGAGGCTTCTGGCCGACGCCCGGACCGCCTTGCGCATGTACACGGCCAGGTGGACGAGGACGATGCCGCCGAGCGCGATGACCGAATCGGTGTGGATGGTGGCCCAGATGCCGTGATCGGTGCCGATGGCCCAGAGCACCACACCGCTGGCAGTGGCCAGGACCGCCGCAGCCGCCAGGGGCAGCGCGATCAGCCGCGGGAGCAACCACGGTGCGCCGGCGGCTCGGTAGGCCCCGCGGTGAAAGTAGTAGCTGATCGCGCGCCATGCTGTGCTCGCGAGCTTCACCACCAGGATCGGGATCAGCGCGAACCCCAGCGCGAAGTGGACCGGCCGCAGCGGGGTGAAGGCGAGCCCGCTGAGGTAGAGGAGCACCAGGCCGAAGAGAATGATCAGCCCCGCATGCGAGGTGAGGATCAGGTTACCGATGACCTGTTGCCTGCGCTTTGGATGGGGACCGTCCTCGAGGACGTCGAGGGCGTGCCCGAAGCCGTGGCGGTCAGGCGGAACCGCGTCGTCAGCCGGCGTCCCCGAGGCGATCCCCACCCACAAGACTGTACGCATAGAGGCGAGGTCGGCGACCGCCGCGAGCTACTTCAGGCGGCCGTCTCCAGCGCCTCGTCGATGAACGCCAGCAGGCGTCCCTTAGACAGGAAGCCGATCGTCTGACGCACCGGTTTGCCGCCGACGAAGAGCAGCAGTGTCGGCAGGGACATCACGCCGTAGCGGCCCTGAGTCACGGGATTGGCGTCGACGTCGACGGTGAGAATCCCGATGCTGCCCGACCGCTCTTCCGCGACCTCGTCGAGGATGGGGGCGAGCATGCGGCAGGGCGGGCACCATGCTGCGCCGAACTCGACGAGCACCGGTGCGGCAGAAGCGAGGACTTCGGTATCGAAGGTTGCATCGTCGACGGTCTTGACCATGTGGGTTCTCCTGATCACTGGCGGGGAGTGGTGACCGCCTTGTAGGCGGCGCAGTTCGAGAACGTGTGAGTGGCGCTCCGAGCTCGTGAACGCCGGCCGCGGGCGGGTGGCGGGGGGTTGTGATCCTCGGCGGCGTAGCGGTCCCACACGGACTGGCGTGACATCCCGAGGCAGCCGGCGATGTCCTGCCAGCTCATCCCCTCTGCGCGAGCCGCCAGGACCGTGGAGGCGCGCTTGGATCCGAGCAGGACGGCGACCGATCGAAGCGCCACGAGGCGATCCTCGGTTGGGAGGTCGTTGAGGGCGCGCAGCACGCTCGCCACCGCCGCATCGGCGCCGGGCGTGGACAGCGAGTAGGCCATATGTCAACTATACATGACATAACACCTGACCTCAGAATCAGACGCCGATCCGCCTGCGCGCATCGAGCGATCGAGGGAGACCCACGCCGCGCGTGACCGCGACGCCCACAAGACAGAGGACGCCCCCGGCCAGCGCCAGCAGCGGCGGCACGGCGCCGAGGATCAGCCAGCCCAATAGGATCGCCACCGGCGGGACGAGATACCCCATGGCACCCATGCGCCCGCCGCTGGTGCGCGCCAGTGCGTACGCCCAGAAGCTGAACCCGACTGCGGTGGGAAAGAGGCCGAGATACACCGTCCACGCGATCGTGCCCGCGTCCGCCGTGCCGAGCTCATGCACGAGCTGAGGCGCAAACGGCAGGCAGACGACGGCGCCGATGGTGCAGGCGAGCCAGGTGACCGTCAGCGCGGAGTTGCGTGCGAGGAGCGGCTTCTCAGCCGTGACACCCCCCGCGTAGACGATGGCCGCGGCCACGCACAGCACGGCGCCAAGCCCCGCTTGAAACCCGTGGTTCGACGTGGCGAACCCGATGATCACGGCACCGCCGAAGCCGATGATGCAGCCGGCGACGAGGCGCCGCGGGAAGCCCTCCCGCAGGAAGAGCCCGCTGAGGATCGCAACGAACACCGGGCCGGTGTTCACGAGCATGGCCGCCGTACCGGCGTCGACCGTCCGCTCCGCCTGGTTGAGGATGAGGTTGTAGGCGCCAAACCAGAGCAGCCCGCAGGCAAGCAATCCGGGAATGTCGGAGCGTCGCGGGAGCGGCTGGTGGCGGACGACGACCATGACGCCGAGGGCGATGGTGCCCACCAGGAGCCGGCCGAGCGCCAGGGAGCCGGGCGAGAGCACGCGATCTGCCGCTCGAATGCCCACGAATGCGGATGCCCACAGAACGACGGTGGCGAGCGCCGCTGCAAGCGCCAGACCGCGTTCGCTGGGCGCGATCGCCTGGGCCGTAGGGGCAGGTGTCACGGCGCAAGCCTATCCGCTGAACACTTCGGTGGTGACCGAACTATCGAGGCTGTACGGTTCTCGGTGATGGGTCCCGATTTTGCGGCGGTGGGCAGGCTGCTCAGCAGCCCGGCACGCGCTGCAATGCTCGAGGCGCTCCTCGACGGGCGTACGGCGACGTCGTGAGCGGGGCGGCGCCCCTTCGTCGCGCCAGTCGCGCGCTCATCGTCGATGCAGACCAACGGGTGCTGCTCTTTCGCGGCGACCTTCCGGACAGGGAGCCCTGGTGGTTTGCGCCAGGCGGTGCGCTCGAACCAGGCGAGACGTATGAGTCCGCTCTGGTTCGCGAGGTGATGGAGGAAACCGCCTTGTTCGTCGACGTTGCGATGGTCGGGCCGCCGGTCTGGGCCCGTGACGCTGTCTTCATGTGGCAGGACCGACCGGAGCGGCACGTCGAGCAATTCTTCCTGGTGCGGATCGTCAGTCACGACGTCGATACCAGCCGCTTCGAGCCCGCGGAGTCCGCGGTGATCAGGAGATTTCGCTGGTGGGGACTCGACGACATCCTTGGCAGCGCCGAGCGCTTCTCCCCGGTTCGCCTCGGTGAGCACCTGGCAGCTCTGCTACGCGGCGGAGTACCGGAACACCCAGTCGTGGTGGGCGAGTAAGGCTCTAGGTTCGGGCGGAATCACCCTGTTCGCGCACCGTGTCGATGGGGTGGTTGAGCACGAGCAGTGAACGAGGGTGCATCGGGATCTCATCCCCGGCGTGATGGATGCTGGAGCCGCGATGCCCTTCGGGATCGTCGGTGTCCATGACGAGAGTCCATCCTCCGCGCCACCCAGACGGCATGGTCCAGGTGATCGGCACGTCGCCGCTGTGGAGCAGGATCATCAGCGAGTCACCGACGATGCGGTGGCCGCGTGGATCGCGGTCGGGAATCTCCTCACCGTTGAGGATCATGCCGATAGAGCGCTCGCCGTCGTTATCCCAGTCCGCGTCGGTGAACTCCTCGCCGTTGGGCAGCAGCCAGATGATGTCCTTTCTTCCCGAGCGCCGCGTTGCCTCACCGGAGAAGAAGCGTTTCCGCCGCAGGACCGGTTGCTCGCGTCGAAACGCGACGACCCGCTGCACGAAGCGCAGCATCACCTCGTCGACGTTGGTCCAGTCGAGCCAGGAGATCTCGTTGTCCTGGCAGTACGCATTGTTGTTGCCCCGCTGGGTCCGGCCGATCTCGTCGCCGCCGCAGATCATCGGGCAGCCCTGCGAGAGCAGCACTGTGGCGATCAGGTTGCGGCGCTGGCGGTCGCGCAGCGCAATGGTATGAGGATCATCGGTCTCGCCCTCGACGCCGCAGTTCCACGAACGGTTGTCGTTGGCGCCGTCGTCATTGCCTTCGCCGTTGGCCTCGTTGTGCTTCTCGTTGTACGTGACCAGGTCGCGAAGCGTGAACCCGTCGTGCGCGGTCACGAAGTTGATGCTCGCCCACGGCTGGCGGCCATCCCACTGATAGAGGCTGCTCGAACCGGTGAGGCAGTTGGCGATGTCGCGCACACCTCCGGCTTCGCCGCGCCAGAAATCGCGCACGGTGTCGCGGTAGGCGCCGTTCCATTCCGCCCATCGCACCGGGAAGTTGCCGACGTGATAGCCACCCTCGCCGACGTCCCACGGCTCGGCCACGAGCTTCACGCGGGAGAGCACGGGGTCCTGGTGGATGATGTCGAAGAAAGCCGAGAGTCGGTCGACGTCGTAGAACTGGCGCGCGAGCGCCGCTGCGAGGTCGAACCTGAAGCCGTCGACGTGCATCTCGGTCACCCAGTAACGAAGGCTGTCGGTGATCAGCTGCAGCGTGATCGGGCTGCTGACGTTGAGACTGTTGCCCGTCCCGGTGACGTCAAAGTAGAAGCGCGGTTCGTCCTCGACAAGCCGGTAATAGGACGGATTGTCGATGCCGCGAAAGCTCACCGTCGGGCCGAGATGGTTGCCCTCACCAGTGTGGTTGTAGACGACGTCGAGGATGACCTCGAGGCCCGCACCATGGAGGGCGCGGACCATCGCTTTGAACTCGCGAACCTGGTCGCCGTTGCCACGGCCCGCGGAGTAGCGGCTTTCCGGTGAGAAATACCCGATTGAGTCGTAGCCCCAGTAGTTCACCAGGCCGCGATCGACGAGGTGTCCCGCATCGATGAAATGGTGGACGGGCATGAGCTCGACGGCGGTGACGCCGAGTTGCTGCAGGTATTCGAGCGAGCTGGGATGTGCCAGCCCGGCATAGGTCCCGCGCAATTCCTCAGGAATATCGGGATTGCGTTTCGTGAACCCCTTTACATGCAGCTCGTAGATCACCGTGTCGGCCCACGCGGTGTCCGGTCGACGGTCGTCACCCCATGGGAAGCTCCGATCCACGACGACACTCCGGGGCATCGATGAAGCGGAGTCGAGTTGACTCGGGTCGAGATCATCGCCGTCGAACGAGTAGCCGTAGAGCTCAGGTCCGTGCTTGAACCGTCCCGATATCGCCCATGCGTAGGGGTCGAGGAGCAACTTGCGCGGGTTGTGACGCAGTCCGTGCAGGGGGTCGTAGGGACCATGGACGCGAAGCCCGTATCGCTGTCCCGGACCGATCTGGTCGACGTACCCATGCCACACCAGGTCGGTCCGCTCCTGCAGCTCGTACGTGGCGGTCTCGACGCCGTTGTCGTCATAGAGCACGACGTCCACGCCATCGGAGGACGCCGAGTACACGGCGAAATTCGTACCCTCTCCATCCCACGTCGCACCAAGCGGTGCCTCGCTTCCAGGCCACGCCTGGTGACGGGGAGTGGATCGGCTTCCCGTGCGCCGTCTAGGAGTGGTCATAGCGGAGCAATGATGGCGCAGCTCAGAAAATTGATAGAGTTACCTTCAGATATGGTTATAGTCCAACTGATATTACAGAAACGCATGGTGCCCGGGCGGCGATGAGGACCAGTCCTCGCGCCACCTACCGGGTGCAGCTTCGCGAGGAGTTCGATTTCGACGCCGCCACCGCGATCATCCCGTACCTGGAGGAGCTGGGCATCTCCCATCTCTACAGCTCACCCTACATGCAGGCGGCGCGGCACAGCCCACACGGATACGACGTTGTCGATCCGACACGCGTGAGCGACACGCTCGGCGGCGACGCCGGGCTGCGCCGGCTCGACGCCGCCCTTCGCGATGCGCAGATGGGGCAGCTCCTCGACATCGTGCCCAATCACGTGTACATCGGCGAACGCGCCAACACTCGGTGGTGGGACGTCCTGCGCGAAGGACGTGCCGGCGATTCTGCGTCGTACTTCGACATCGACTGGGATGCGCTTGGGCTTGGGGAACGTGTGCTCCTCCCTGTGCTGGACGCGCCACGGGACGAGGTGCTGGCTGAAGGTGGACTCGACGTGGTCGCGACGGCGGATCATGGATTTGAACTCCATTACGGGGACAGCGCTTTCCCGCTCGCGCCGGGCACGGCATCAACGCCCGGTCCGGTCGCTCTCGAGGCTCTGAGCGCCCAGCACTACATCCTCGACTTCTTCAAGACAGGGTCCGCACTGCTCAACTACCGCCGCTTCTTCGACGTGTCATCGCTCGCGGGCGTTCGCGTCGAAGACACGGCGGTGTTCGACTGGAGTCTCTCCCGCGCGATCGACCTCGTCGACGACGGCACGGTTGACGGGCTGCGCATCGACCACATCGACGGGCTGCGCGATCCGGCGGGATTCGCGTCCGAACTGCGGTCGCGGGTTCCGGGCACGTGGCTGGTCGCTGAGAAGATCCTGGCCACGGGTGAGCAGCTGCCCGTCGACTGGCCCATCGATGGCACAACCGGCTATGAGTTCGGCGCCCTGCTCACGTCGCTGTTCATTCATCCGGGCGGGCTCGAGGCGCTCTCCGACTGTTACCGGCTGTTCACCGGCGACGCGCGCGACTTTCAGGCGCATTCACATCGGGGTCGCCACGAGGTGGTCGAGTCGTTGTTGAGCGCGGAGCTCAGCAGGCTCACACGCGTCGCCGAGGGCGCAGGAGTCGCCGGAGCGCGAACCGAGCTCGCCGTCCTCATCGCCGGCATGCCGCAGTATCGAATCTATCCGCGGGATGGTGGCGCGTTGTCGCGCGACGACCGGCGAGCACTCGACGCCGCCGAGACATGGGCACGCCAATCCGCTCTGTGCGACGGCAGGCGTCTTGATGCGATTCTCGCCATCCTCCGCGGCAACCGCAGCGCTTCCGCACCGGCCCGTGAGCTGCGTGAGCGGTTTCAGCAGGTCTCCGGCGCAGTGATGGCCAAGGGCGTCGAGGACACCGCCTTCTACCGCTTCACGCGCCTGGTCGCGCTCAACGAGGTCGGATCCGATCCCGATCGCATCAGTACGCTCGACGAGTTTCACCAAACGTGCGCGCAGACAGCGCGGGACTACCCCTTGACGCTGCTCGCCACGACCACCCACGACACCAAGCGGTCCGAGGATGCACGCCTGCGGGTCGGATTGCTCTCGGAGATGCCGCAGCAATGGGGCCACACCCTCGAACGTCTGGACCACCTCGCCGCGCGTCATCGCGGAGCGCATCCCCCGTCGCGTGCCGCCGAATACCTCTTCTATCAGACGCTTGTGGCGGCACATCCCATCGATGCCGATCGCGCGTGGGCATACATGCGCAAAGCCGCGCGTGAGGCAAAGCTCGACACCAACTGGATCGAACCAGATGAGCTGTACGAGACGGATCTCGAGCAGTTCGTGCGAGGCATGGTCGCCGACCCGGACGTTGACGCGGAGATCGAGGCGGTGGTCGCGTCGATGACCCCGGCATGGCAGATGCTGTCGCTGTCGCAGACGCTGATCAAGCTCACCGCGCCGGGCATTCCCGACATCTATCAGGGGTCCGAGCTGTGGGATCTTCGCCTCGTCGATCCCGACAACCGCACGCCGGTGGATTACGACACGCGGCGCACCGTGCTCCGCGATGTGACGCGCGCGGACCGCGGCGACTTCCTGTCGGATCTTGAATCCGGCGCTCCGAAACTGCGACTCATCGCCAGTGTGCTGGCGGCGCGCGCCCGTCACGCTGAGGCATATGGCAGTGAGTCGGGTTACGCCCGCGTGATCGCAACTGGTTCACGCGCCGAAAACGTGATCAGCTTCCTGCGATCGGATCCGGATGGGCAGCCGGTCACTGCCACGGTCGCGTTCCGCTGGCCGTTATTGCTGCGCGACGGCTGGGGGGACACGCTCGTGGAACTCCCTTCCGGACGCTGGCGCGACGCGCTCACCGGTGGTGAAGCTCCAGGCGGCGAGCAGCGCATCGCAACACTGCTCGACGCAGCCCCGGTTGCGCTCCTCGAGCGCGCGTGACCGCCAGGAGGATCAGCGTCTGGGCGCCGGCCGCAGATGCCGTGGGCCTCGTCTCCGGCGATGACACGTCGGCGATGGAGGCGTCGGGCGGTGGGTGGTTCGCGGCCAACGCGGATCTCGGCGCCGGTGATGACTATGCGTTCAGCGTCGACGGGAGCGACCCGATGCCGGATCCGCGTTCGGGATGGCAGCCCGAGGGAGTCCATGGACCGTCGCGGCTGGTCGACCACCCGCGCCGGCGCGCACTCGATGCGTGGCGGGGGTTTCCGCTCAATGAGGCAGTGATCTACGAGTTGCACATCGGGACCTTCACACCGGAGGGCACCTTCGAAGCGGCGATCACGCGCCTCGACCACCTCAAGGAGCTTGGCATCAACACCATCGAGGTGATGCCGGTCGCCGAATTCCCGGGACGGCGCGGGTGGGGCTACGACGGCGTCGACCTCTCTGCGCCGCACCATGCATATGGGGGTCCGGACGGGTTGCATCGGCTCATCGAGGCGTGCCATGCCAGCGGCATCGCGGCGATCGTCGATGTTGTCTACAACCACGTGGGTCCGGAGGGGGACTACCTCAGCAACTTCGGACCCTATTTCACGAATCGATACGAGACCCCGTGGGGAAGCGCCTTCAACTTCGACGGCGAGCACTCCGACGAGGTTCGACGCTTCGTGCTGGACAACGCCGAGATGTGGCTTCGCGACTATGGGTTCGACGGTCTGCGACTCGACGCCGTGCACGCCATCATCGACACTTCACCGCTGCACATCCTCGAAGCGATCGCGATTCGCGCCGATGAGCTCGCGCAAGAGCTGGGCCGCGAACTCTGGGTCATTGCCGAGAGCGACAGCAACGACCCGCGGCTCGTCCGCAATCGCGAGCTCGGGGGATATGGCCTGGACGCGCAGTGGAACGACGACTTCCACCACGCGCTCCACGCAGTGCTGACGGGGGAGCAGCACGGCTACTACGAGGACTTCGGCACCCCCGAGGAGATGGTGACCGCGCTGCTCGAGACGTTCGTCTATGCGGGCCAGTACTCGCGACATCGCAAACGCACGGTTGGCCGCTCCGCAGCCGACCTTCCGCGCTCCCGCTTCATCGTCTATTCGCAGAATCACGACCAGGTTGGCAATCGCGCCGCCGGCGAGCGTCTCTGCCATCTGGTGAGCGACGGACGGGCGCGGATGGCCGCGGCGCTGACGCTGCTGTCGCCGATGGTGCCGATGCTCTTTCAGGGAGAGGAATGGGCGGCGAGCACGCCGTTTCAGTACTTCACGGATCTCGGTGACGCGCATCTGCAAAAGGCCGTGACCAACGGCCGGCGGCGCGAGTTTCGAGCGTTCGGCTGGCCACCTGCTTCAGTCCCCGACCCTCAGGCGGTCACGACCTTCCAGAACTCGATCCTCAAGTGGGACGAGGTCCACGAAGGGATCCACGGTTGCATGCTCGACTGGTATCGACGGCTCATCGAATTGCGCCGCGTTCGGCTGATCGCCTCAGATGCTCAGGGCGTCGAAACCAATGCGTGGTATGACAGCACGCGCACGCTCCTCGCGTACTCGCACGCGGACCTGCTGGTGTGCTGCAACCTCGGCAGCGAACCCGTCCGCGTCCCCGAGGCGATGGGCGCGATGTTGGTGATGGCGTCGGACGGTGCGCTCCGTTCGGATGCAGGCCCGGTCCTCAATCCCGACTCGGTGGCCATCTGGAGCAACGCCGCTGACGTCGGGACCGAGTTAGTCGACCGGCTCGCCTGACCAGATCGGCAGGGTCAGCACGAAGGTCGATCCGCCGCCCGGCGTCGACGTCGCGGTGATGTCACCGCCATGGAGGCGCGCCAGTTCGCGGGACAGATAGAGGCCAAGCCCCGTCCCCGAGATGTGGCTGTTCTCAGGGGTGACCAGACGGCTGAAGCGCGTGAAGAGACGGTGCATCTGTTCCGGCGGGATCCCGAGGCCGTGGTCGATGACGGTGATGCGTGCGAAATCCTGAGCCGCAGTCGTGTGGCAGCCGATCACCCCACCGTCCGGCGAGAATTTGATTGCGTTGTCGAGAAGATTCCGCACCACGGTCTCGATTCTCCCCGCGTCGACGTTGACGAGCACGGACTCGCCGGGCAGACGCACGTCGAGCTGGTGTGCACTGCTCAGCTGCGGTTGAATCGCCGACGTCGCGGCGGCAACGATTTCGCGCAGGCTTTGCGGCTGCCGCTCGAGGCGGGTCAGGCCCTCCTCCAAGCGTGCCGTCTCGAGCATCTCATTGACCAGCGCATTCATCTCGTTGAGCTTGCGCTCGATGACCGGCATCGCATGCTCGAGCGCCTCCGCGTCAAGCGACTTGTCTTGCATCATCGAGAAATACCCACGTACGACCCCGATCGGGCCGCGCAGCTCGTGCGATGCGAGCTTGAGAAAATCCGAACGCATCTTCTCCATCGAGCGCGTGCGCTCGATGTGCTCGATGAGCCGCTGAGCCTCGGCGTCACCGAGGGTGCGGATGCGCTCCTCGGAGTCCTTGATCTGCCAGACGAGTCCGGCCGCGAACGCGGCGAGCTGGAGGGTCCAGGTGTCTTCGTCGCTGAAGCCGTCGGGCTTGATGGGGTCGTGCGCGGCAAGCACCCCGAGCCGCACCGTCCCGGCGCGCCACGCCACCGCCACCGTGCCGGCCGTGGAGCCCGAAAGGTCGTTGCTTTCCAGGCTCATCCCCAGGTCGGCGGCGCGACCGTGAAAGACGGCATCACCAAAGACGACTCGATCGCGGAGAGACGTCCCTTCGGGGTTGCACGGCACGGCTTGTAACTGCGCGAAGTCGCGCGCGGTGACTCCGTGCGCAGCCGCTGCGGGCATCAACAGTGTGTGGTCGGTGCTGAGCCGCCAGAGCGTTACGCGGCGCGCACCGACGAGCTCCGCGACCGTCCCCGCGAATCGCGCATACAGATCGGCTTCGGAGGCGTTGGAGTCGAGGTGGTCGGAGACGCTGAGGAGGGCGTGTAACGCCTTCTGCTGCGCTTCCTTGGTTTCGGCGAAGAGGCTGGCATTCTGGAGTGCGAGCGCAGCGGAAAGGGCGATCTGCTCGAGGTTGTCCAGATCGAGCTGCCCAAACGCCTGATCCGTGCGGCGGCTCACGGCGAGGACACCGAGCACGCGTCCGGCGGCTCTGAGCGGGAGCATCACCCGCCTGCGCACGTCCGACAGCTGCTCCTGCATGTCGGCGGGCATTCCCGAGACATCGGAGAAGCCCTCGAAGGCGGATTCGCCGCTGTCGATGGCGCTGCGCAGCTCCGGCGTCAGCTCCCATCTCGCGCCGATCCGTGCCGGCGGGCGACTCCGGTCGTAGCCGGCGATCGCCTCGATGCTATCCGGCCAGAACTTGGTCACCGTGATGCGGTCAACGTCGACGATTTCCGCGATGCGCTCAACGATGGCCTGGACGACGTCAGCGGGGTCAAGCGATGCTGACAGCTCCCGCGTCGCCTCACCGGTGAGGCGCAGTCGATCGACCAGGTGCTGCGTCGACTCTCTCGCATCGTCGCCGATGACCATGATGCTGATGAGCCGCGTGAAGCGATCCATGATGGCCCGCTCGGTGTCGGTGAACGGCCGGGTCTCGGGCCGCCAGAACCCAACCACTCCCATGCCGACGCGTCCGTCGGGCAGCGGCGTCCCGGTGGACATCGGTACCAACCGTCCGATCCGGATGTGCGAGCCGAAGACCTCCGGGGCCGCGCTCTCATCGGGTGCGTTGGCCGTCTCGACCGCCACGTGATGGAGCATGGCGCGCCCGTGGAGCATGCCTTCGTGCAGCGGCCATTCTTCACCGATCAGCCGCTCCGCCCAGGGGCCTGAAGCGGCGATCACCTGGAAGATGTCCGGTCGTGACGCGGGCACGACCGAGATCACGCACTCGGTGTCGGGGACGACGTGTGTGCCTTCGACCGCCATCGTCCTGAGGAGATCGGCAAGCGGGACCGTCGCTCGGGGATCCGTGGGAACGTCATCGAGGAGCCGTCCGACCAGGCGACCGATCGCCTCGTTGACGTTCCGGGTGTCCTCGTCCCCCTGCGATGGTCTGGACTGAGGGTCGGCGAGACCCGACGCCGAATGCGTCTCTAGCGCTTCGGGCACAGCAATACGATGCGCAGCAGGACCATTTTAGTGATAGCGACTATATCACTCTTCACCAGCGGGATCGTAGCCCTCGGACACCCGGGCTCAAGCGTCTCCCTCCCATGCTACACTCATAATATAACGTTGTGTGATAGCCGCGAAGGAAACCTCTGATATGCAAGCCGGCATTCACCTTGCCTGCGTCTCCGTCTAGACCCGCCGCATCCGCGGCGAGCGGTCGAGCGCGCACGGCCAAGGACGGCGTGGCGCCGAAAGCGTCGCCTCGAAGAACGTCCCGGAGCACAGCCGGTGGGTTGTGGGACAGGCGGCCGGTGAAAGTGCTCGTCTGGCTCGCCATCATCCTCGCGCTCATCTGGATCTTCGAAGGCGCGTCGTTCATCCTCGTGCACGTCTTCAACGTGCTGCTGCTCTTCATCTTCGCGGGGATCATCGCGCTCATCCTCACCCCGTTCGTCGACTGGATGGAGCGCGTGAGACCATTCCGCGGGCACCGCTCGTTTGCGGTGCTGCTCATCTACATCGTCGGCATCGCGATCATCGCCGGCGCGATCATCCTCGTCCTCCCGACGGTGATCGCCCAGGCGAAGGGATTACCCGCACTGGCGCAGACGATTGAGAATCAGCTGCACCGGCATGGCATTTCGTTCTCGTTGACATCGTTGATCAAGGCCGTCAACGGGCAACAGCTCGGCGTTGCGCTCGGTGTCGCCGCAGCGTTCGTCTCCGGGCTCGTCAGCGTGGTGTTGATCCTGGTCATCTCCATCTATCTGCTCATCGAGGGTCGTGCCGTCGTCGCGACTGCGCGCAACGTGTTTCCCAGCCGCCAGCGTGAGTTCGACTTCGCCGCGCTCGCCGTCGGGTCGACCGTGGCCGCGTATGTGCGTGGCCAGCTCGTGATGTCCCTGGTGATCGGGGTCTACACCGGGGTGGGTCTGACTCTCGTCGGCGTCAAGTACGCGTTTCTCCTTGGCATAGCCGCCTTCTTCCTCGAGTTCATCCCCATCGTCGGCGCCGTGGTCGCGATGGCGCTCGCTGTTGCGGTTGCACTGCTCCAGGGCCCGATCCTCGCGCTCTTCGCTCTCGGCATCGGGTTGGTGGGACACGCGATCGATGCGTACCTGCTCGGCCCGCGCGTCTATGGACGAGTGACGCGCCTCCATGCGCTGGTGGCCATGGCCGCGCTGCTGGTCGGCGCCGAGCTGGCCGGGATCCTCGGTGCGCTGTTCGCGGTTCCCATCGCGGCAGTCGCCAACATCTTCCTCGGCGCGCTCTACCGCGCTCGACGGGGAGACACGGCCATGACCACCGCCCCGGATGACTCGGTGACCGTCGAGTCCCTCCCACGGCTCGGTGAGGAGGTCAGCGCGGTGGAGGAGGAGGGCGTCGACAAGGAGCCCGTGCCCCACGGCGTCAAGGCCGCTGCACGAAACAGTACAGGCTGACTATCATATATATGGATACAGAGAGCATCATGATCCGCGACGCGGGTGAGCCTACCCGCTGGCTTTCTGAAGCATTGTCGTGAAGTCCGGCGGCCGGTCATTCTGGACGGCCGCCGGCACAACGACGGAAACATGGGAATCGTTAGAGCGTGGGGTCGGACGGGCTCGGTGGCTGGGACTGACGTGACCGCTCGACCTTCGTCGACAGCTGCCCTGGAGTCGTGTCCGCCTTGACCAGGAACTCGAGAGCCCCGAGTTTGAGGCCGCGCTCGCGCAGCTCCGGCTCGCCGTAGTTGCTGAGGATGATCACGGGGATGTGCGTGGTGACGGGATCCGCGCGAAGGCGCTCGAGCACTTCAAATCCGTCCAGGCCGGGCAGGCGCAGGTCGAGATAGATGAAGTCCGGCGCCTCCTCGACAGCCAGCTGGAGGCCTTCCTCGCCATCCTTCCCGACCACGACGCTGTAGCCGTCAGCCGCCAGCCGGAGACGATACATCTCCGCGGCAGCCGCGTCATCCTCGATCAACAGAACCCTGACGTCATCGTCCACCAAGCTTCTCCTCTGACCCCCGCCATCGGTGAAACCACCTGGCATCCGGCTCGTTGCGTAGCGCGGATTGTAGCGCTCCTCGACCTGTCGTTTGTCATGAAACCCCCGGGTTCCACCCCCGCCGACTCTACAAGCTGGCTATCAGTTAGGTTGACACTTGCCTTACCAGGCTGGTAACCTCGATCCTGGCTCTGGCCAGCCATCCGACACCGAATTCCCCTCCCCAAAAGCCCACCCCGCCGGGGTTCATACCGCGGCGGGGTGGCTCCTTCTTAGTGGCGCTCCCTCGTGTCACTCGGGGCATCGCTCAGGGTATAGACTCGCTATCATGATTGCGCACGCGATACCCTGAGCCGGACATTCGTGCTGAGCGAGCGTCAATCAACGTCGGCCGCGGTCAACGGGATGACCGCGCCGGAAGACCGCTGCGGTTTCGGCCTGGCGTTCGAGCGTCCGACCATCGATTGCCCTGCCTTCCAGCGGAGCCAGTTCATCGCCGCAACGTCCTATGGAAAGCCGCTTGGCACGCACGTCGCATGCGCCCATCTCGCGGTCGGCGAGTTGAGCACGAATCAGTTCTATCCCCGCTGCTCACTCGGCGCCGCGCCCGACAGGATGCGCTGGCTCGGCATGATGGGACCGGCGCGCCTGGAGGTGCAGCGGGCACTCGGCGCAGAGTTCGAGCGCCAGCACCCGGATGCGCTGAGGAAGCTGATCGCAGCCAAGGCAGCCGCACTCGCGTCGCCGGACAGCCGATCCAGCCGCCTGGCGCTCGCCGCGGTGGTTCGCGAGTTCGTCGACGAGTTCGGGGCGTTCGTGAGCACGCATGCGACTCGAATCCAGGAGCTCGGGTTTTCAGCAAGCGATCTCACCGACCGTGCCGCAGTCGTGCTCGCCGAGTGGCAGCGCAGCTCGCGTCTGGACCTCCCGCGCGGCGACGGACAGCCGCCCCGGCGACCCGATGCGCTGGAACCCCTGACCGATGGTGCTCAGGTGTCTGGCGCGGTCACCATCTCGCGCTCCGCAAACCCGGCGTCGTTGACCCTCGTCGGAAGCATCGACCAGACCAACCTCAGCGCTATCGATGCGGCGCTGACGGATGCGATGGCCGCCGGAGAGGTGGTCAGGATCGACCTCTCCGACGTGACCTTCTGTTCCGTTGCCGGCCTGCGCCTGCTCGTCCGCGCCGCCAAGAGCGGAACGGTCACATTGGACGGCATGCAGCCGCAGTTGCAGCGCGCGCTGGCAGCAGCAGGGCTGACGGGCGCCGGCGCGGTTGCGTCGTCAATCACCGATCTCGAGGTGGCAAGTTGACGAGCGGTCGCCCAGTCCCGGACTTCAGGCATGAAGCGATGCTGTACGAGGGGCAGGGACAGTTCCTCGAACGCGTCGCTGCCTTTGTCATCGATGGGCTCACCGCCGGGGAGGCGGCGCTGGTCATGGTGAGTGCCGAGAAGATCGACGCACTCCGTGACCGCATCGGCGCTACTGGCGATGGACTCGTCGAATATCGCGATATGGGCGTGGTCGGCGCCAACCCGGCACGGATCATTCCCGCATGGGATGAGTTCGCGCTTGCCCAGGAGCGACGGGGAGCCGTTCGCATCCGCGGTGTGGGCGAGCCGATCTGGCCGGGACGCGTGGCAGCGCAATTGGAAGAGTGCCACTGGCACGAGGCGTTGATCAACACGGCCTTTGCGCACGTGCGGGGCTTCTGGCTCGTCTGCCCCTATGACGTGGCAGCCCTTGACCCGGATGTCGTTCTCGAGGCCCGATATACCCATCCCCTGGTCAGTGACGGCGCAGCGCCCGAATCGCTTCGGGTGAACGCGCTGGCCGCGGAATTTGTCGCACCCACCACGCCGCTGTCCTCATCGCTGCCGCAGCCCGACAGCGCCGCCGTCATCGAGATTGCCTTCGACGCCGGTACCGTGGGGGAGGTGCGAGCGCTGGTGGCGGCCGAAGGTGCAGGCGCAGGGCTACTGCGCTCCCGGCTCGAGGACCTGATCCTCGCGGTGAGTGAGGTTGCGACCAACAGCATCGATCATGGCGGGGGCGGCGGTGTCGCGCGCATCTGGATCGACGACGGCGACGTGGTCTGCGAGGTTGCCGATCGCGGAGTGATCAATGATCCACTTGTCGATCGGCGGCAGCCGGGCGACGACCTGTCAGGCCCGCGCGGGCTCTGGACGGTGAACCAGCTGTGCGACCTCGTTCAGGTGCGCTCGTCGCGGGAGAGCGGATCAGTGGTGCGCCTGCGCGTGCATGCGGGTCGCCGTCTGGCATGACGCCGCGAACGCCGCGACACTCATGACTCGCGCGGCCGCAGGCGAGGGCGCCGGTGCGGGCAGGATGCTGAATCTCGACAAACCCCTCTACACGATTGGCATCACCGCGGAAATCCTTGCCACGCATACGCGGACGCTCATGATGTATGAGCACCTGGGACTTGTTGTGCCGAGTCGCACGGCCACCAACCGGCGGCTCTACTCACAGCGCGAGATCATCACGCTCGGTGCGATCCAGCGCTTGACTCGGGGCTACGGCCTCAACCTCATCAGCGCGCGTTCGCTGATCCTCTGTCTGCAGTTGCTCGACGCCCACGGCATCCCGCGTCCCGCGGAGCTCGTCGACATCGACATCGAGCACGTCAAGATCTGAAGCTCAGACGATCCTCGCGTTCGCGGTGGCCTTGGGATGACGGAAGAAACGCACTCGGCACCGGGCACACCGGAAGAGGAGTCGCAGTCCCATCCGGCCGAGCACCTCGGTCAGGCGCGAGTCGCACTGCGGGCAGGTTGCGGCCTCCTGGAGCCATTCGTCGGGAACCGGCTTCGCGTCGAGCTGGACCGGCTTGTATCTACGTGGCACCAGGTCACCTCCGGCTGATCCCGCTCAGGCGACGGATTGCCTGAGGAACGAGCTGTCAGCTATCAGTAAAGTTGATAGTGATACTACCATACTTTCCCTGACAGCTGGGTCAGCCGGGGATCAGCCGGTCGAAGTGCCGGACGCGCCTACTGCTCGATCTGATCGGACCGGTCGCGAAAGCGTGCCACCGCCTCGGAGATCGTCTCTTCGAGGTATCGATAGAAGAGCTGACGCTGGGAGATGTCGATCGCAGCCTCCACATCCTGACCGTCACGGCGCCGGGCGATCCACGGCGGAACCCCGCCGGCGACCGCCTCGCATCCCACTCGCACGTGGACGAGCGAGTCGTCGTCCTCGGCGACATGGAGCGTCACGTTGAGGACTGGGCCGGTGTGTTCGACGAGGCGCCAGCTCCGCTCCCACCGGGCATTGCGATGAAAGTCGTGCGCGCGCCTCGCGACGTTGTCGGAGATCACGCTCTCTCCAGGCCGAGCAGCACGCGCGAGCAGTGTCCGGATGTCCCGGTCGATGTCGCGGCCAATCCAATCGACGAGCGACGGCGCACGATCGTCGACGTCCGGATGTCCGCTCGGATCGCGTGAGAGCTCACCGATCGCCTGCACTGTTCCGGCGTGGCGGCGGCAGTAGGTGTTCCCTCCGAGCGAGATGGCGTGAGCAGGGCAGATCGTCACCGCGCAGGAGCGTTCCCGGCGGTCGCGATACGCGCAGAGCTGCGCGGTCTGATTGGCGCAGCCGCGCATCGTGCACGCGATACCGGTCGCGACCGGAGCGGGAGGCGCGGCGTGCTCCCTGCGGCGAAACAACGCGGTTGCGGGAAGGGCGCCAAGCCGCCGGAGCGCGCTCGCATCCTTCTGCGGGGTCTCGACAGTCACCACAGTGTTCGTCCTCCAGGTCCCACTCTCGACGCGGCCACCCTCGTTCGCGCGTCCTTGGCTAATCAGACGTCACCGGCGGCATCCTCGTGCTCTCGTGCGACGGTTTGCGATCCAGGCGTTGACGCCCGGTCACGCGGCGCAACGCCGCTCCCGCGGTTATGCGGAGTCGGTGACGGTACCCGCCGAAAGCTGATCCGTCCGTGTCTTCCAGAACGCCAGGCGGCGCTCGAAGCGCGCTGCTTCGGCCTTCAGGACCTTGAGATCCGTGTCCTTCACCTCCGACTCCGCCTCACCATCCATCGAGGTCACGCCACGCTCTGCAACGTCGAGCAGCTTGCGTTTGAAGTCGAGCAGCTCCGCGTAGACCTTGGACCAGTGCAACGCGTCGTCCACATATGCGGTGTCCTCGTTCTCACCGTCGAGCAGACGCTCCGGTTCGACGGCGTCGAGCGCCGCGTTCTGCGCCTCGACGTGATCAGGGGCCGGCTTCGCGCCCCTCTCCGCCCCTGCATCCTTGTTCATGGTGTCGCTCATGAGACCCACCTTCGGGTGGCCTCAGCGAGAACGGCGGGCGGTGTGTGCGCTTTGATGAGGTAATGGTGGGCACCGAGCTCGCGGCCGCGTTCCATCAGCTCGGGTTCGCTGTAGTTCGTGAGGATGACGACCGGGATGCGGGCCGTGGCCGGCGCGGCGCGGAGTTGTCGCAGGACATCGAACCCGTGCATCTCGGGCAGCCCGAGGTCGAGATAGATGAGATCCGGCGAGTCGGCCCCGGCACGGGCGATGGCCTCGGCACCGGAGTGCGCCGTGATGACGTGGAAGCCGTGGGCCGTCAGCTGCATCTCGTACATCGTGGCCACATCGACATCGTCGTCGACGAGCAGCAGCAGAATTCCCATTGACCCATCATTCATGGTCTCTCCCCGCTGGCCGTTTGCGTCCGCGCGGCAGCCGCAGGGTGAATGTACTCCCTTCGCCAGGTCGGGACGTGACCTCGATTTCTCCGCCCTGGGCCTGAGCGAGACCCCGCGACAGGTGGAGGCCGAGGCCGGTGCCCTGAATGCCGGCCGCGATGGCGCCCTGCAGACGGCCGAAGGGTTGAAACAACTTCGAGAGGTCCTCCTTCGCGATGCCATCACCCTGGTCGGTCACGTCCACCGCGACCCATCCGGGCTCGTCGCGCACGGTCACCGTGACGTGCGCGGAGCCCGTCGAGTACTTCAGCGCGTTGGAGATGAGGTTGCGAAGGATGGTCTCGACCTGCTCGGGGTCGGCCCGCAAACGAATGCGCCGCGACGATTTGACGCTGACGATACGGGGCGCCTGGCCGGTGGCTGTGGCGGCGGCCGAGGCGGCCACCGCGCGCGCCAGCGCCACCAGGTCCACGTCGGTGGCGTGTTGACCCCGAGTGCGGATCTCCATGCGACTGGTGGTCAGCATGCGGTCGACGAGCTCGCTCATGTGACGCATCCGCCCCGTCATCAAAGGCACGACCTTGGCTGCGGGGCCGGGCAACTCGCCGAGTGAGCCCTCCTCCAGCATGGAGAGATAACCGCTCACCAGCGTGATCGGCGCACGGAGCTCGTGCGACGCGAGCTGCAGGAACTCGGACTTCTGCCGGTCCAGTGCTGCCATCCGTTGCGCGTGCGCCTCGAGCCGGTCGAGCTCGGCAGCCTGGAGGCCCTGAGCGCGCTGTTCCGCCGCATACCCCTGCCAGACCAGGGCTGACGAGCGCGCGGCGAGACGCATGATCCACTCGTCCTGGTCGCTGAAGCGTGTCTGCGAATTCCACGCGGCCAGGATTCCCAGCGGCACTGCGGCGGTGCGCCAAGGCACGGCGAGGAGGTCGCGAGCCTCGAGCCGCGCGAGCATCGAGCCGGGGTCGAGCGCGACGTGTGGCTCGGACCGGCCTAATCGCAACGCCTCGCCTGCGAAGAGAAGCTGAGACAGATCCGGGTCGCTCTTGGAATCCAGCACCCTGGCCGGGGCCGCGCTCGCCGCGTCGGTGGCGAGTGGGCGTTGGAGCGGTACCAGTTCAGTGCCCGTCAGCTGCCAGAAGCCGGCGCGCTCGGCTGCTACCAGACCTGCCACGGTTTCGCTCATCTTCTCGAAGAACGTCGCGGGATCGAGGCTCGAGGCGACGTGCCGGGACATCTGAGTCAGTGAGTCGACACCTCGGCGCTGCGCGTTGCGCACCTGCTCGACGAGACGGGCGTTGCGCAGCGCGAGGACTGCGAGCAATCCGACCTGTTGGAGCCCTTCCAGCTCCCCCGGCACGAACGGTCGGTCGCTCCTCCGGCTCAGGATCAGCACCGCCCCGACCGTGTCGCCGAGGGAGAGCGGAACGATGGCGGTGTGATGCATCACCAGCAGTGCTGGAGCGAGGCTGGGATCCGCAGCACCGGATTCACCGAGACTCCCGCCAAGTTGGATCTGTCCCGTCTTCACCGCTTGGTCGAGCAGCGGCTGCCGGCTCAGCCAGGTCAGCGGGTACTCCTGCCCGACGAAGTCCGGTGGTCCACCGCGCTGGTAGCTGGCCTCGACGCGCAGCACGTCCTGGTCAAGGCTCGTGAGCGTGCAGCGATCGACATCGATGTTCTCTGCGGCGAAGCGCACGAGGCGCTCCATGATCTGATGCGCGTCACCGCGCGAGACGAGATCCGGCTCGATCGACCCGGCGAAATTGGCCGTCTCCGGCGGGCCCGGGCCCAGGTCAGAGTCGAACGTGGTCGATGTCAATGTCGGCAAGCTCCGGCGGCCGGGGAATGCCGTGTGCGTCGAGGAGTTGCAGGCACTTGATGACGTATCGCGCTCCCGCAATATTCAATCCATGCTGACGCGTGAGGCGTTGAATTGCGCCGAGCGTCAGAACGTCGCGCTGCGAATAGCGGCGCCGATTTGTTGCCGTCCGCTCCGGCACCCCGAGCCCCATGGTCTCGTACATCATCAGTGTGCGCGGATGACTCGCGAGGATCTCGGCGGCGACACTGATCGTGTAGAGCGGCTTGTCAAGGTCGAGCATCCGCTCGGACGTGGGGACGGTGGTCTCAGCAGGCAACCGATCGACCCGGCGCTGTACCTCGACGAGCACAGCGCTCTAGCGTGCGTAAACGACTGACGTGGCTCTCCAACGTGAGAGCGATTTTACCGGTCAACCGGCGCAGCGTTCGACGCGTCAGACCAGACCTGCGCTCGCCGCCGTGCGCTGGCGGAAGAACTGGACGCGGCACCGGTCGCAACGAAAGACGAGCCGGAGTCCCATCCGCCCGAGCACCTGCGTGATCCTGGAACTGCACTGAGGGCATGTCGCTGCCTCCGCCAGATATGGTCCCTCGACGGGTTTGACATCGAGCTGGATCGGCTTGTATTTGCGAGCCATCGAGTACCTCCAAGTGGTGCGGCGGCGGGTCGCTCGGGGAGACTCTCGTGAACCCCTGCTTGGAAGATCCTATCACAAAACGTGATAGTGCTGATATTGCTATCATGGTGCCATGCCTGAGTTGGTCACCCCGAGGCACGATCAGATGGGTCGATCGCGGATCGCGCCGCGCGCGTTGCGCCGTCGCCGGAGGCTCGATCTTCGAAGGCTGGCGACCGGCGCCGCGCTGTTCATCGCTGTCGCCTGGACCATCTTCTTCGGAGTGGGGATCGTTCTCCGCTAGTCCAGCCGGGGTCGTCGCGAGACGCGCTTGCCGGATTCGAGCCGATGAATTCGCGTACCAGGCCGGGCTCTTGAACTCCCCCAAGGTTTGTCTGCTACCGTACCGAATCAGGCGTTCATATTCGATGGGAGCGGAATCCAACGGCCACTGAGCACTACGGAGCGGAGGAGGACGTCAAAGTCCTGCTCATCGAGGACGACGTTGCCGCCGCCGAGATGTACCGGTTGCGTCTGGTGGCCGACGGATACTCGGTCGTGATCGGGCACGACGGTCGTGAAGGCCTGCGCCTCGCGACCGACGAAGCTCCAGACTTCATCTACCTCGATCTGCGCCTCCCGGGGCTCGACGGCTTCGAAGTCCTCGAGCGCCTCCGCGGCGACGCGGCGACCAGGCACATCCCGGTGATCATCCTCAGCAACTACGGCGAACCCGAGTTGCGAGAACGCGGCTTGCGGCTCGGCGCTCTCGAGTTCCTCGTCAAGGCTGACACGAACCCCGCACAGCTCTCCGAGAGCGTCGAACGGTCGATCGGACCGCGCGCACTGCCCTCAGTCTGAGTCGTAGCCGGCGCCGTACCGGACCTGGCATCCGTGTGGGCTGATCCGACCGTCACGGACGGCGCCTCGAACAACCTCATTCTCGAAGCAGTTCGGCTCGCCTCCCGGCTGACGTCGGCTGATGGACAGGTCCGCGAAGCGTCGTGCTTCGCCTTGCACAGTGACGTCCTGACCTGCATCGCTGCTTCGGGGCCCGCAGAGACGCAGCCGCGCGGGCCGTACCGCACATCCGAGCAGGCCGCCTTCGACCGTGCGATCACGACCGGGGAGGTCGTCGACGACGACGCTCACGTCGTGGTTCCCGTTGCGGGAGAGGCGGGCGTTGGCGGGATCATCGTGATCGAGGGCACGGGAGGGCTCGACGAGGGACAGCGGACGGCCTTGGCGGCCATCGCCCGCATCGTCAGCCTCGGAATGCGCCAGGCCGCGACCGTCACGGAGCTCCAGCTCGAGGCTGAGCGCAGCCGCCGCCTCGAACGTCTCAAGAGCGAGTTCCTGAACATCGCGGCACACGAGCTGCGCAGTCCACTTGGGATCATTCGCGGCTACGCGTCGATGCTCGGCGACGGAACGCTGCCCGGGGCGGATAACGGGCTGGCATTGAGCCGGATCAGTGAGAAGACAGACGAGATGGCGCGTCTGATCTCCGACATGCTCGAGACGGCCCGCCTCGAGACCCTCGGGCTGGAGCTCGAACTCGAACCAGTTGACCTCCTGGAGATCGTCGACAACGCGGTCCTCGCGATGCGTCCGCTGATGGGGCCCAGCCATCATTTCGCTTTGGCGTCGACCCGCGATGACATTGCCGCGGTCGCTGACAAACGACGGCTCACGACCATGCTGACCAACCTGATCGACAATGCGATCAAGTACTCACCTGCGGGCGGTGAGATCGAGATTTCCTGCGAGCACGACGACCGGGAGGCGACGATTCTCGTGCGCGACCACGGGATCGGCATCAACTCCGAGCAGGCGCACCTGCTCTTCACGAGATTCGGGCGCCTGGTGACACCGGAGACGAGCCACATCCGTGGGACCGGTCTCGGGCTCTATCTCGCTCGCGAGATCGCCCGGCTCCACGGCGGCGACATCAGCGTCCGGTCGAATCCGGACTCAGGAAGCACCTTTGTGGTCACGTTGCCACTCGCCTGATCGCGGAAACGAAGAGTCCACCCGCGCCGTGAACTGGTCTCGGCGGGGTGGACTCGTTGGGAGGGGTGGGGGACAGCGATCACCTGACCGCTGACCCGTCGAGCTTAAACAGCGGTACCGATCATGTCAATTTAGGCGCCAGTCAAGCTATACAGTCCTGTCGAGCCTCGCGATCAGGAGTTGTCCTCGACGTACTCCTCGGGGTCCTTGTCGGCAACACTGATGCCTCGGGCGCCGGCGTGGTCGGTCTCGAAGGACGCGAATGCCGACGCGAGCTCGGCCTGCTCGTCCGACGACGCTGCATCGTCGAACTCGATGAGCGGCCCCTTTTCCTCCTCGTCCATGTGCTCGGTATTGGCGTGGTCGGTTGCGCGCACGGCCTGCCACCAGGCGTCATCTCCGATCCGGTGGCGCTGGGCGTCATGGATCGCGTCACGGATCTCGTTGTGATCCTTGATGGCGTCCTTGGTGTCGTCGACGGAGTCCGAATCGTCCTTGAGCAGCCGCGGGTAGAAGAGCGCCTCCTCTGCCGCCGCATGGACTTCGAGCCGGGCCGACAGCGCCGCCCAGAGCGACGTCAGCGCGTCGGGGTCATCGCGCGCGGTCTCGAGTGCAGCGAATTGACTGCGAAACCAGATGTGGTCCAGGCGGATGAGATCGGTCACGCGGGTGGTCTGCATGAGTCTCCTTTCATGAGGTGACGTACGCCGGACGCCTCGGCCTCGAACATGATCGCGCCACCGACGTCGTGGCTGTGTCTGGGCGAGCATGAAGATGTTGGATTGCATGATAGTAGCACTATCATATAGACCCCCACAATGAGGTACACATGGGGCACACTGGTGGCTATGAACATCCCGATGACGCCTCCGATCCCGCCCTCACTGCCCGATCCCGAGCCGGAGCCCGAGATCACGGATCCGGATCCGGATCCGGGTCAGCCGGAGGTGCCCGATCCCGATCGCACGGCTGACACCCCCGAGACCGTCCCGGGCAACGAATAGGCGTTAGCCGGCGGCGGCGCCTGGACCGCCGCGCACTCGATCGTGGCTCAGACGTCGAGGTTCTTTCGCAGAAAGGCGAGCATCCGGGGTAACGCGTCCAGGCGATTGGCCCGTTTGGCGAGGCCGTGTCCCTCGTCGTCGTAGACGAGCAGCTCACTTTCGACGCCCCGCGCGACCAGCGAGGCGTGCAACTGACGTGCCTCGCTGACCGGGACCCTGGGGTCGTTGGCGCCGTGGATCAACATCAGCGGGGCCTGAATCCGGTCGACGTGGGTCATCGGCGATGCCTCGATGAGAAAGTCGCGATCAGTCTCGAGAAATCCGTACTCCACCTCACGGACCCGGCGCCGGTATGGGGAGGTGTTCTCGAGGAACGTGACCAGGCTGCTGATCCCAACGGTCGCGATGCCCGCAGCCCACAGGTCGGGATAGAACGCGAGCGCCGCGAGCGTCATGTAGCCGCCGTACGACCCGCCGATCACGGCCACGCGAGACGCGTCGACGCCGCGCTCCGCGAGTGANNTCGAGGGAGACGAACCGGCGTCCCCAGCCGGCCGAGCCACGAACATTGGGCGCCACGACCGCGATGCCCGCGGCGACGAGTCGAATGATGAAGGGGTCGTAGCGAGGCGCGAAGCGTGCCTCGGGTCCGCCGTGGACGACCATCACCACGGGGGGATCCTCGACGGGCGGTCTGTAGAGGAAATACGTGACCTCCTCGCCGTCGAATGAGGAGATCTTCTGGAGTTCGGGGGTCACGGCGTCATCAGGGACGACCTGATCGATCGGGAGCAGCGGCACCGAGGTACCGCCTTCACCGGTGTCGACGCGCAGCGGGGTCAACGGGGTTGCCGTGGTCGTGTAGCTCAGCAATGCCGTCGAGCCGTTGGACGAGAGATAAGGGCGCGGTACCAACGGCAGCGCGAAACCGGTACCAAGCCCGGGGAGGGCAACGTCCCGGATGACCTCGAGGCTGGCGCCGTCGCGCAGTTGGAGACGGGTGACCGCGTTCTCCGCATGGACCACCAGCACGCTGCGCCCGTCACTGCTGAGGGTCGCCTCGCTGTCCCATTCGGTCTCGAGCACGAAGCGCCACGAGGAGGTTTCGATGTCGTAGCGCGCGATCGACGCGATGTCCCGGCCGGCATCGGTGCTGAACAGGAACGCCGACGAGTCCGGGTACCAGGTGGGAGCGATCGCCGTACCGGGACCGTTCCGCTCCACGACCGTGCGCGCCTCCTTTGTCACCAGGTCGACGAGCAGCAGGTCATTGCTGAGCGCATACGACCCGTCGAGACGGCTCACGGCGAGCCAGCGTCCGTCGGGTGAGAAGGACTCGACTCGGTTCCATCCACCTTCCAGCACCGAACGCGTCGAGCCATCAGCCCGGTCGAGCACATAGACGTCGATGTCGATGCCGTTGCGATGCGTCGAGGTGAATGCGATCAGCTTCCCATCGTGGCTGACATCACCGAGGTCGTGCTTGATGTTCTCCGCGACGACCAGCGCTCGTGGGTCCCCACCGTTCACATCCACCAGCCAGAGCTGATAGTTCTCGTTACCGCCACGATCGACCGCAACGACGACGTCGTCTGTGTGGGGAATGTATCGTGCCGCTGCGACCGGCTCGTCGAGAAAGGTCAGCTGCCTGAGCTCGCCGTCTCGAGTCGACAACCGGTACACCTGCAGGCTGCCGGTGTCGTCGCAGCGGACCAAAAGCTCGGAGCCGTCGGCCGCAACATCGGCGATGACCGAACTGCGCGCCTCCAGCAGGCGTGTCAGCAGTTCATCGGCCACGCTTCCATCTTCCCACCTCGGCTGATCAGCCCGTCCACGGCGTCGCGCCGGCGTAGTCGTCCTGGATCGTGGTCACGAGCTGACCAACCAGCGAGCCGCCGTTGAGAACGATGCCGAGCTCACGGTTATAGAGGAGCGACTCCGTCGAGAAATTCTGCGACCCGACGAAGGCCTCCTGGTCGGCGGCCCCGGGATCTCGCACCAGCACCTTGGCATGGATGTAGAGCGGGGCGTCCGGAGCGTAGACGCTGAGGTGGACGCCGGCGCCGACCAGAGTTGCGAATTCCGAAGACCAGCTGCTCGAGTTGGTCATGCAGATCTCCACGTTCACTCCGCGCCGCGCCGCGGCAGCGAGGGCGTCAGTGATCTCCCGACTGCTCATCTCCTCGTTCTCCACAAAAAGGTCGTGCTCGGCACCATTGATCAGGGAGAGCAGCGCGGGCTCTGACGTGGTCGGTGACCAGACGAGATCAGCACCTGGAGCCGGCGTTATCCGCGTTCCGGCGTAGTCGGCGTCGAACGTCGCCTCGATCGCAGCGACATCGGCGGGGATGCGGTCGATCACCGCGACGTCGCGCGTGTCGGAGTAGTAGCGGCTTGTCCAGTTCAAGGTCATGATCGCGGCCACCAAGCCGTCCACCACGAGCGTCTTCTGGTGGGTCAGGGCGTACAGCGAACTGGCCCAGCGCACGTGGACGCGGTGGCCCTGCAGATACGAGTAGGCGGCGTCGTTCTCGGAACCCGTGTACGCGCTGTTCAGCACGACTCTGACGTCGACCCCATGCGTGGCATCGCCGGCCAGCAGTTGCTCCGCCCGGGTGTCCTCGAGCTCGTACATGACGAGATCGACCGTATGACGAGCCGATGCGAGCAGCGCATAGATCGGGCCCATGCCCGCGCCGGGCTCGATCAGCCCCGAGAACGCCACGGCCGGCGTGGCTGAGGCAGGCGAAGCAGCGGGGGAAGGCGAGCGTGAAGGGCCGGCGGTCCCGGTGCTACCGGTCGCAGCCGTGGCAGGCGGCTCGGTGGCGCAGCCGGCAAGCGCCACGAGGCCCGTCACGACCATGCCGGCGATCCGCCGAGATCTCACGCCGGAAGCATGGTGAGTCCCTCCAGACGCCACGCGGACGTCTCCGGGAACCCCGCAAGCGATGTGAAAAGGTCGTTCTGATCGTATGGAGCGTCCGAATCGAACAAATCGCTTGCACCTTGCGCACCCAGCGCGCCACAATCCTCGCCTCGGAGCTTCAGTCGATGTCAAGAGGGGGTTTCCCGTATGCCATGTCCGTTCGTGGAAAGAGTGTTTGGCGCAAATTCGCGCCGTGGAGGAGATTCATGAAGTCAGCTCGATCTTGGGCCGCCCTGGCATCGGTGGGGCTCGCGGCGTCAGCCGCGGCCGCGACCACCGGGACGCCGGCATCGGCAGCATCCTCGTCCAGCCGCGCGGCCCTGGCCGGGTCGCTGGCAACAGGGGTCGAACGATCCAAGCCCGAAGGACGGGTTGCGTCGTCGGCCGCGGTCGCTTTCGATCTCAATCTCTCGCTGCGTGACGCGGCGGGGGCAAAGGTCCTGGTGACGGCCGTGTCGACCCCGGGGTCGGCCCAGTACCGTCACTACCTCACGCTCGCCCAGTGGATGGCTCGGTTCGCGCCGACCCAGGCTGCGGTCGCATCCGCGGAGACCTGGCTGCGCCAGCAGGGCTTCAGGATCGGCGCGATCCCGTCGGATCGCCTGTTCATCCCCGCGAGCGGCAGCGCTGCCCAGGTTGAGCGCGCATTCGGCACCACGCTCGGCACCTTCAAGGTGAACGGGAAGGACCTGCGCCTCGCCAACACCACGCTGTCCGTCCCCGCCACGCTTGCCGGCGTCGTGTCCGGTGTCGTTGGCGTCAACCAGTCGGACGCGACCAACGATCTCAGCTCGGGATCGACGATGGCCGCGACCACGGGTAACAGCCCCACGCAGGAGCCGCCGCCACCAGCAGTATTCAGAAACCCGCAGCCGTGCTCGGGGTACTTCGGCCAGAAGGTCGACACCACCGACAAGGCGTCGCTCTACGCGCCGTATACAAGCCCGCAGCCATACGACATCTGTGGCTACAAGCCCGCGCAGCTCGAGGGCGCGTACAACCTCTCGACGGGCATCAAGAACGGCACCGCCGACGGCCACGGCGTCAAGATCGCGATCGTCGACGCGTACGACTCGCCGACACTCCTCTCTGACGCTCAGGAGTACTTCAACACCAACGACCCATCCATCCCGCTCACCAAGAGCCAGTTCACGAACATCAAGCCATCGACGGTTGATGACGAGGACGAGTGCGGAGCGAGTGGCTGGTACCCGGAGCAGGCGCTGGACGTCGAGTCCTCGCACAGCATGGCCCCGGGTGCGCACATCGTTTTCGTGGGCGCGGTCGACTGCCAGGACACCAGCCTGCTGGCCGCGGTGAACACGGCAATCACCAGCGGTGCATCGGTTGTCAGCGACTCGTGGGGCGACGATCTCGGTGACCTGCTCACCGACGCCGCTACCAAGACCGCCTTCGACAACACATTCATCCTCGCCGACACGACCGGGGTCAGCGTGCTCTTCTCGAGTGGCGACGCCGGCGACAACTTCGCCGACTTCGGCATGACCGTCCCGGATTACCCACCCACCAGCCCGTACGTCACTGCGGTGGGCGGCACGTCCCTGGAGATCGGCCAGGCACACAATCGCCTCGGTGAGTACGGCTGGTCCACTGCCAAGCAGACCCTCTGCGAAGGCACCACCACCAACTGCGGTTCCGCGACCGTGCCTGTGGGAGCGATCGCGTTCCAGGCCGGCGGTGGCGTTGGTACCAGCTACACGTACCTCCAGCCCCCGTACCAGGCGGGCGTCGTGCCCGCTGCGCTGGCGCTCCGCAACGAGAACCTGTTCGGACCCGTGCCGCTGCGCGTTGTCCCGGACATCTCGATGGACGCTGACGCGTCGACCGGAATGCTGATCGGACTTACCCAGACCTTCTCGAACGGTAGCACCGGCTACTCGCAGTTCAAGGAAGGCGGAACGAGCCTTGCGTCGCCGCTGCTCGCCGGTGTCATCGCAGATGCCGACCAGGCCGCCGGCGGTTCGATCGGGTTCCTCAACCCAACCCTCTACAGTCTGGACACGAGCCATGCGAACGCGTTCAACGACATCGTGCCGCCGGCGAGTCCGGACGCTGCCGCAGTGATCCGGGTCGACTACGCCAACACGGCGAACGCGACCGACGGCTATGTCGTGAGCCTTCGCGCGATCGACTACCAGGGTGAAGAGACCTATTGCGACGGCACGGGCAACTGTGCATCGCGCCTGGTCGAAGTGAACACGGCGCCAGGTTTCGACGGCATGACCGGCATCGGGTCGGTCGGGCAGAAGTTCATCCACTTTATGGCCAGCGCCTGACCCCGTTCTGACACTGAAAGCAAAGGGCGCCGGGAAACCGGCGCCCTTTCTTGCTCTCTCCAGGGTGCGGTGCGCGATCATCTCCGGATGGACGAGGTGAGCCGGCAGATCACGATCATCACCGGAGGGGGGAGGGGCATCGGCGCTGCCACCGCGCTCCATCTCGCCGAGATCGGTCATGACATCGTCGTCAACTACCAGCGGGATCATGCGGCTGCTCAGCAGGTCGTCGACGCGGCGAAGGCGTTGGGCGCGCGAGCCATCGCGGTCCAGGCAGACGTCACAACCGAGGAAGACGTGACCAGGTTGTTCGCCACAGCGCACGACAGCCTCGGATCTGTCGACTGCCTCGTCAACAACGCTGGCGCGACGCTGCACATCGCTGATCTCGCCGACACGCCGGTCGCGACCATCCGTGCGGTCGTCGACGTCAACCTCTTCAGCACGATTCTCTGCTCGCGTCGCGCCGCGCAGGTGATGTCGACCCGGCGCGGCGGCGCGGGCGGTGCGATCGTGAACGTCTCGTCAGCCGCAGCGACCCTCGGCAGCGCGCACGAGTACGTTCACTACGCCGCCGCGAAAGCCGGTGTCGAAGCGCTGACCATCGGGCTGGCGAAGGAGCTTGCGGGAGACGGGATTCGGGTCAATGCCGTCGCACCGGGGATTGCTCGAACCGAGATTCACAAGGCGGCCGGCGATCCGGATCGTGTCGACCGGTCGGCGTCCCGTATCCCGATAGGCCGTCCCGCCGATCCGCGAGAGATCGCCGTCGCGATTGCGTGGTTGCTCGGCCCGGAGGCGACGTACGTCACCGGCGCGGTCCTGCGTGTCGCAGGCGGGATGTAGCAACCCTTAGGCTTCCGGCGTGCAGCTCACGCCTCGCCAGCTCGCGGACTCGGCTGAGGTCGCTCGCCGCTGGATTCGCTTTCAGGCGATGCTCTGGGACATCCCGGGCATCTCGTTCGGGATGAGCCACGGCGGGCAGGTCGTGATGCTCGACGCCAAGGGTGTTGCCGACATCAGCACGGGCCGCCCGGCGACGCCGGACGCCACGAGCTACCGATGCGCATCGATCACGAAGACGATGACCGCGACACTGGTGATGCAGCAGGTCGAAGCGGGACGGGTGCGACTCGATGCACCAATCACCACGTATGTGACCTGGACCCGCCGCCTGCCCGGTGCACATGACATCAGCATCCGGCATCTCCTGATTCACGGCGGCGGGGTGATCCGCGACGGCTCGAACCGATGGGGCGACGATGACTTCCCAGATCGAGATGCGGTGCGCCGGGAGCTCCGCCAGCAGCTGACGTTCGCCGACCCGGCCACGACGTTTCGCTACTCGAACCTCGCGTACGTGCTGCTCGGTGAAGCGCTCGAAGCCGTGACCGGCAGGCCCTTTGATGCGCTGCTGCAACGCGATGTGCTTGGCAGGCTCGGACTGAACGGCAGTGCGCCATCGCTGACGCCCCGCGTGCGCAGGACGCTCGCGACCGGGTACTACCATCGCCGTCCGGGCGAGGAACCACACCCCGCGCGACACGCCGAGGCGCGCGCGTTCACGCCCGCAGGCGGGCTGGTTTCCACCGTCCCCGATCTGCTCACGTACCAGCACGCTCACTTCCCAGGCGCGGGTGGCCTCATCTCAGATCTGTCGCGCCGCGAGATGCAGCGGACCCAGTGGCAGCGACCCGAGGAACCGAATCACGGGCTGGGCTGGATGATCTGGCACGTCGACGGCATCGCAGTCCGCGGCCACAGCGGCGGCTTCCCAGGGTTCACGACCAAGATCGGCTTCTCGCCCGAGTGGGGCCTTGCCGCAGCGGTGCTCAACAATACGAACAGCGCGGTGCCATCCCTCGGGGTCGATGCGATCTTCCACTGCACGGCGTGGGTCGTCCGCAGGTGGACTGATGCCGCCGAGACCGCGCACGGGCACTCGCGGGCCAGCCTGGGCCGCTTTGCGGGCCATTACCGCGGCGAGGTCGGCGAGCTCACGGTTGCGCGCATCAACCGATCCCTGTACTTGTACGACCCCGAGATGCCCATGCCGCTTGCCGCAGCCGCGCGACTATTGCCGAACGGTGCGCGTCGATTCACGATCGTGGAAGGCGACGACTACGGGCATTTTGGCGAGGAGGTGAGCTTCGCTGTGGACGGAGCGGGGCGCGCTACCGCGATGCGCTATGGCCCCCACACGCTCCACCGGTCGGACGTCTAGACGTTGATGCCGCCGAGCGCAGTGTTCGGATGACGCGCGCGTAGGTCACGCAGTCGTGCGATCGGCCGCGGCGACCAGCGCACGGAGACGCTCGAGCCTGCTCTCGCGATCGTGGACGAAACGGCCGATGCCCTCGAGGATGTACGGCGTCGTGAGGTGTGCCTCGTCCATGACCTCGTCGACCGAGCCGCCCGTGCGCCAGCGGTTGTCCCAGTCGGCGCCCATCGAGTACTCAGCGGCGAGTGGACCGTCGACCCAGTCACGCATCAGCTTGACGGTCCGGTTGGTGATCGCCATCGCGTCGACGCGGTCGGCCGCGGTGATGACGCTCTCGCGATATGCCGCGGGCTGCATCCGAAACAGCTGCGGGCTGATGGCCGCGACGACCTTGACGTTGAGGCCAAGAGTGTCAAGATCGGGGAGCGCCTTGACGAGGTTGGCGGTTGTGGTCGTGCCCTGGATGAACACAGTCCCCATGGCCGGGAGATCGTCTCGGAACGGACGGAGCACGTATGCGCCACGCGCCGCCTCGAAGTGACTCGGCATTCCGAGTGCTTCACGGTCGGGCAGCTCGATGGCAGGCCTGGTCAGGTGCAACGCGATGATCGGAATGTCGCTCGCAAGCGCCGCGCCGAGCACGACGAGCACCTCGTTGTACTCCCACGGGTGCAGGTCGATGACCTTGCCTTCGGGAAAGAGTTGCGTGACCCCGGGCTCGTAGATGCCGAAGTGCGTCCGTGAATCCTCGGCGGTTTCCGGACCCGAGTGTCCCGCCACCCAGAGCACCTTGCCCACCTTGAGCTCGCAGTCCTGGGCGAGCTGGCTGAACAGCCGCATCTCGCCGTACTTGAGATAGCTGAATGATCCGTAGGTCGAGCACGCGCCCCAGAAACCGTTGAACGTCGAGAAGGGGTCGGATGACATGTTCACCGTGGCCAGCCCGGCGATCATCCCGGCATTGGTGAACTCGGTGATCTCGGTGGGGAGGAGTGCCCCTTCGGGATTGGTGTTGCGCTCGTACCACCCGTAGCCGGGCATGTCACCGAAGTCCTTGCCGAAACCCGCGAGGTTGGTCGAGTCGGCGAGGTCCGCGGACGCCGCGATGAAGAGCGGGCGCCCATAGTCCTGCCGCCCCATCGCGTTAACCCACGAGCTCCACGCACCCAAAGCAGCGCGGTTCGCCTGCTTCTCGCCGGGTTTCCGGTACAGGGCCGCCGGGTAGCTGCGGTAATCGGTCAGGCGGGGGTCGCTGAAGATGTCGCCGCCGCGGCCGCCGACCCGAAGGCCCTTAATATCTTCCGGGACCTGCTCAGCCAGCTCGATGAGACGGTCGGATATCGCATCGACGACGTCAGGATGATCGGCGAGCGCTCCAGCGGCGCGGCGCAGGTTCTCTGCGGCCTGCTCGCGGATTGCCGCGGGATCGCTGGGAGCCGGCTCATCGACTCCGACGTAGCTCATGCCGTACTTCGCCATGAACGCTGTGCGCAGCTCCCAGAACGGCGCGCTGTTCATCGAGTGCGCTGAGCCGTGACTCTTGTAGTCGTACTTGAGATAACCGCGTCCTTTGCGGGTGCGGAACCAGGCCATCGACGGGACTCGGTCGGGATTCTCGCCACGCGACGCCTCGAGGACCGCCCGGGTCACCGGCGACCACTCCGAGCCCTCCATGGTTCCGGTCACGCGCCAGCCGTACGGCCCGAACCACGTCTCAGGAGTCCCGGGAACAACGGAGGATGCAGCGAACTCGTCGATGCCGTAATCGTTCCAGTCGACCAGGAACACGAGGTTCGAGAGCCCGAGGCCCCACGCCGCATTTCGGGTCTCGTGGCTGGCGCCCGCTGTCAGGCCACCCTCTCCCTCGACCACGAAGACGCGCACCTCACCAGCACCTGCGAGCTTGAGCGCCAGCGCCTCGCCCGCGGCCGGCGGCATCCCGTGGCCGGATGGCCCGGTGTTGAATTTTAGAAAGAGCGTCTTGCCGGCCATCTCGGGATGCCCGGGCAGGCCCCCGCGATGACGCAGATGGGTCAGGTGCTCGGGAAACAGGGCCCAGCGGCCATCGTCGGGCAGGACGAACGCCGGGTTGGAGTCGCGGCGGGAGCGCAGGCGAAGCGTCTCGTTGAGCGCGGCGAGGGTGGCGTAGACCACCGGCACCGTGTGGCCGGCCGAGAGCACGAAGCGATCGCCAAACGGCAGCCACGGGCGGCGGAGGTCCCAGCGCATCGCACCTGACAGCAGGGTCGAAAGGAGCAGGTGCACCTTGGAGCGCGAGCCACCGGGATGCCCACTCTGGCGATAGTTCAGGGCGAGGTCGATGAATTCATCGACGACGTCCTTGAGCAGCTCCCATGCCGGGAATGACGCCTCCGCATCGGCGTAGAGGCGTTCGGGGGTCTCCACGCTTGTGCACAATAGCGGCCCAGGAGAACCGCATGACGACAACTGTGCCCGTCGAAATCCACCAGGCAATCCACGATGCGACCAGCTCGTGCGCCGAGGAGTTGATCTCCACGTCGCGTGCCATCCACGCGCTCGCAGAGATCGGTTTTGAGGAGTACGAATCGTCCCGCATTCTCAGCAGTGTCATCGAGCAACATGGCTTTCACGTCGAACGTGGGATCTCGGGGATGCCGACGGCGTTTGTCGCGAGACAGGGTGATGCCGGCGCCCATGTTGCCTTTGTCTGCGAGTACGACGCGCTGCGCGGCCTCGGCCACGCGTGCGGCCACAACCTCATCGCAACATCGTCCGCGGGTGCGGGAATCGCCCTTGCCCGCGCGCTCAAGGGCGCCGGCGTCGACGCACGGGTGAGCATCGTGGGAGCACCGGCGGAGGAGGGTGGTGGCGGCAAGATCCCGCTGTGCCACGATGGACTCTTCGACGACTGCGACGCCGTGCTCATCTTTCATCCGTCAGACCGCACCGCGTCAGTGCAGTACGCGCTTGCGTGTACCCACTGGGAGTGGACATTCCGTGGCAAGGCTGCTCACGCAGCGGGCCATCCCGACCACGGCATCAACGCGCTCGATGCCTTCGTCCAGGCGTACAACGGCGTGTCGCTCTGGCGCCAGCAACTGCGCGACGACGCACGCGTGCACGGTTTCATCATCGAAGGTGGGACGGCGCCGAACATCATCCCGGAGCTGACCCGCGGTGAGTATCTGACGCGTGCGCGCGACGGTGCGTACCTGCGCACCATGAATGTTCGCTTCCGCGCCATCTTCGAGGCAGCCGCGCAGGCGACGGGCTGTGAGCTACAGCTCGACGAGCGGGAAACCTATCTCGACCTGCGATCCAACACGGTCCTCGCCGAGCGCGCGAGCCTGCACCTCGCAGAAGTCGGTCTCAGAGAAGATCGAGTGGTCCCGTGGGAGCGCACGGGATCGACAGACGTCGGTGACGTTTCCTACGCGGCGCCGACGCTGCATCCCGAGTTCGCCATCGCCGACGAGGGGATCGGTCCGCACACGCATGGATTCCGCGATGCCGCGCTGTCGGCGCGTGGTGAGCAGGCCATGTTGCAGGCCGCCGAGGTGCTGGCCAGGATCGGAGCGGACGTGATCCTCGATCCCGATGTGCGTCACCGCGTTCGCGACGCGTTTCTCACCCAGCCGCAGCACCGCACCGACTGGACCGGCTCGAGCGAGTAGACGCCGGCCAGGACCCTCCAGGCTCGAGCGAGCCCGGAGAGCCTGACCGACGACCGCCGCGGTTCAGTGAACCGCGTGCACCAGCTCTGGGACGAAGAGCGCCGCATTCACGGTCCCGACCCCACTCGCGAGGTCGTAGCCGTCCACCGCGGCAAAACCGTGGATCGTGTGGGTAGCGCCACCCTGGACGGCCATCACAGTGTTGTTCCCGTTGGTCACGTCGACGATTCCGGGATCACCAGCTGCTTCCATCGAGTACAGGGCGGGGTTGATCAGGCCGAGGCCATGACCAGCCATCTGGTCAGCGATGGCGATGATGCCCGAGAACTCGGGCGACGCCTCGCTGGTTCCGCCGATCAGGTAGAATCCGGCCGTTCCAGCGACCTGGGCGCTGAGGTACACGAGCGCTGCGCCGTTGACGGCTGCGCTCATGGAGATATCAGGGAAGCCGCGCGATGCGCCGACGACCGACTTGACGCTGTTCTGATACGACGGCCTTGCGAAGACAGTCGACGTGCCGCCACCGCCTGCGGCCGGCGAGCCGAACAGGGCGGTGTCGTTCCAGACAGCCGGCGGCTGGGTTGCCTTGCCCTTCGCGTTCAGGAACAGCTCGAGGCCGCCCACGCCGGTGACCAGCGGGTCATCCGATGGCCATTCCGCGACGCGGCGCAGGAAGTAGCTCGTGATGGAGCCGCCGGCGTTAATCGACTTCGGGCCGGACGGACCCTCGTCACCCGACGCCGCCAGCACGGTGACCCCGTGTGCAGCCGCGTTCTTGTACGCGCTGCGGAGGCCGAGAATCTGCTGGGCATTCGCGAAGCCCGGCTCGGGCGCCGCGAAGCTCTGCGTGATGACTGTTCCGAGATGGTGATTGATCACGTAGTTCTCGGCAGCGACGATCTGCGGGAAGCCGGTGACTCCGAGTGTCTCGGCAACGGGTGTCTCGACCAGCAGGATGTTGGCGTCAGGCGCGATCGCATGCGAGTACTCGACGTCGAG
>PKYW01000102.1 GCA_003132805.1 Candidatus Dormiibacterota bacterium
GCCGCGTCGCCGGCGGGGGAGGTCTGGCAGCCGCCAAGCCGACGCTGCGCCGGCGACGCCCGGGGCATCGACGCCGAAGCGAAGCAGGAGCCTGCTCTCCGCACTGCGTCACGCCGCCGAGGCGCTCGTCGGACGTCAGCAGGCGGCTCCGCCGCCACCCGAGGCTGCTCCACCGGCCCCACGCCGCCGGCGCGGACGCCGGGGCGGCCGTGGCCGGGGTGGTGGGAGCACACCGCCGGTCGCCGAGTGAGCACCAGATCTTGGGGCCTGGAGATCGCGCAGGCCCAAGATGTTGACGTTTCGAGCCTCGCGCGTGGACAATCGCCCCGATGAGGCTCCGGCGGATCACCCTGTCCGGGTTCAAGACGTTCGCTGCTCGCAGCGAGGTGCTCTTCGACCCGGGGATCACCGCGATCGTCGGACCCAACGGCAGCGGGAAGAGCAACCTCGTCGACGCGGTCCGCTGGGCGCTCGGTGAGACCAACGCCCGCGAGCTGCGCGGACAGCGCATGGACGAGGTCATCTACGCGGGTGGCGGTGGCCGTCAGCGGATGGGGCTCGCCCAGGTCGAGCTGGTCATCGACAACGAGGAGGGCACGCTGCCCTCCGAGGATCCCGAGGTCTCGGTCAGCCGGCGGGTCTCCCGCGGCGACCGCGACACCGAGTTCCGGATCAACGGCGAGCATGCGCGGCTGCGCGACCTGGAGCGATTGCTCGGGGGCACCGGGCTGACCCAGAACGGCTACGCCGTCGTCGTCCAGAACGATATCGACGGCATCATCGAGGCGACCCCCGGGCAGCGTCGGACGCTCGTCGAGCAGGCTGCCGGCGTGCGCGCGCTCCGCGCCGNNTGCGGGCGCTCCGCGCCGCCTGCGAAGAGGCTTCCCACCGGTTGGACGGCGCCGACGTCATCGTCCGACGTCTGACCGACCTGCTCGAGGACGCGACCCCTCGCCTGGCTGAGCTCAGCGATCAATCGGTGGCAGCCATCGAGCTCCGGACCATGAGCGAGCGCCTCACCGAGTTGCGCGGCAGCCTCGCCCACGAGGAATGGCGCGCAGCAAGGGCGAGCCTGAAACTCGCGCGGAAGCGTCTCGAGCAGGCGCTCGGTCGCTGCGAAGCGGCGACCGAGGCCGATGCTGCCTTCGCGCACCGGTCCGATGCGGCGCGCCAGCGTCTCGACGCGGCGCGGGCGGCTCGTGACGCCACAGCGCGCCGTCTCGAGGACGCCCGGATCCAGGTCGAACGAGGCGAGGGGCTGCAACGGCGATTCGCAGACCGGCTGCGTTCGGCGGTCGCCCAGCGGGGCGTGGCTGTCGCCGACCTCAACGCGATCGTCCCCGACGTCAACGCCGCCATCCGGGCGCTCGCCGAGGTTGAAGAAGGCGATGAGCAGCGCAGCTGGGAGCTGCTCGAGCGAGAGGCCGACCGGCTGCGTATCGCGGCCACCGAAGCCGCCGCCGAGGCCGCGATCGAGGCCGAGCGCTTCGCAACCGCCGCCGCGGCACTTGCCGAAGCCGAGACCGATCGCGCCAATGCAGGCGCCGAGGCGCGCGCCGCCACCGCCCGCGCCGAGCTGGCCGCCGCAGCGGTGAGTGCACTCGCCGGCGAAACCGAGACCGCCGCGGCGCACGTCGCCGAGCTCACCGCATCCCTGGCGTCGAGAGTCGCCGAGGCGACTGATGCCGCCCACCAGGCTCGCCTCAGCGCCGCGAAGGTCACCGAGGCCCGGACCGCCGTCGATGCCGCCTGGGAAGCTGTCAATGGGGCCGACCGAGCGGTCGCCGACGCCGCCGGCGAAGCACGGCTCGCCCTTGCCGCTCTCGCTGCGGCTCGCGGCCGGCTCAGCGGCAGCGCTACCGACGGCGGCATCGCTCGAGCCGTGGCCGCTGCACACCTCCAGGCGCGCCGCCTGGTCGATTCTCTGCAGATCACCGACGACGCGCTCGCCGGTGCGGTGGCCGCCGCCCTGGAGGAGAACCTCGGAGGGTGGGTGGTCGACGACCTGGTCGCCGCGGCCGCGTATCTCGATCGCGAGGGTCCGCGCGAACGGCTCATCCGCGCCGATCTCGAGACGGTCACAGAGCCCCCCGCTCCCGAACCCTACGTACTGCTGTCGAGCGTGGTGGACGCAGCGCCGGAAGCGCTCGGCGCCGTCACGCAACTCCTTCGCGGGGTGTGGCTTGCCCCCGACCTCGAGGCAGCGCAGCGCGCCCTCGCCCGCGGCGCGTCACTCGCGGTCCTTGGTGACGGCACGGTGGTCACGCCGACAGGGCTTCGCGGCGGACGCGCGGTCGACACCCTCGACCTCGCGCGCGACGAGCGGGCGGCATCGCTGGCGGCCGACCGCGCTGAGCGGCTCGAGGCGTCGGCGATCGGTGCGGCGGCGAACGCGCGGGATCGACTCAACGATCTCGACCAGGCACTCTCGGGCGCGGTGGAGGCAGACCGGGCGGCTCGCGGCGCCGAAGCGGCTGCCGCAGCGCTCGCCGCGGGCGCTCAGCAGGCGATCGACGCGGCCACGGCGCAGGCCGAACACGCAGCGGCCACGTTGGTCACCCGCCGAGCCGACACCCAGACGGCGCTGGAGACCCAATCCGCTGCCGAGCGGCAGCTTGCGGGTGCGATCGAGCGGCACGCCGGGCTCGAAGTCATCGCCAGAGCTGCCGAGGTGCACCTGCGCGAGGTCCGAGGCGGCGCCGAGAGCGCCAGGCTCGCGGCCGAGGAGGCAGAGCTCGTCCTGTCGAGGGCCAAAGCCGAGGGGGCGCACGTGGAAGAGCGTCGCGAGGCTGCCCGCAGGGCGCTCGACGCGGCTCGGTCGCGCCTCGCCGCGGCGGAGACGCGCCGCCTCATCGCCGAGGGCGACGCGCTCGCCGCCATCGTCCATGGGCTGCGAGGTCGCGCCGAGGCGGTGCGGGCGGCGCGCGAGCAGTCCACGGCGCAGCAGGAGCACGACGTCGTCGCCCAGCCGATCGCGGAGCTCGAGCTCGCGGTCCTGGCGCTCGAGACCGAGCACGCCGAGGTGGCCGTCGCCGTGGCGCGAGCCGGCGATGAGCTCAGCGCTGCCGAGCTCGAGGTGGTCGCCTGCGAAGCCACAGTCGCCGAGCACGCCGACGCCGTTCGCGACCTCAGCGATGACGATTCCGTCGAGCTCGACCCGGCCGCGGCGGAGCGCGCCGAGCGGGAGATCTCCCGCCTCGAACGCCGCATCGCCGCGCTCGGTGCCGTGAACGCGCTGGCCCCGGAGCAGCACGAGGCGCTCAGTGCACGGGTCCTCACCATCGCCGCCCAGCGCGACGATCTGGCCCACGCATGCGCGGACCTGCGAGCCATGGCGCGTCAGCTCGAGCGTGAGATCGAGCAGCGATTCGACACGGTCTTCGGCGCTGTGTCCTTTCATTTCCAGGAGCTCTACACGGAGCTGTTCCCGGGCGGCAAGGCGACCCTGCGCCTCGAGGAACCCGAGCCTCCCGTGCTCGATCTCGACGGCATCGCGCCGCCCCCGGCGGAGCGCCGGCCCGGTGTCGAGATCCTCGCTCAGCCGCCAGGCAAGCGCCAGACCCCGCTGCGGCTGCTGAGCGGCGGCGAACGCGCCCTCACAGCGCTTGCTGTGGTGCTCGCCCTGCAGCAGGTGAACCCGAGCCCGTTCTACGTCTTCGACGAGGTCGACGCCGCCCTCGACGACAGCAACGTGCTCCGCTTCACCAGGCTGCTCCGCCGCCTCGGCGACACCCAGCAATTCCTGGTGGTGACCCACAACCACATCACCATGGCCGCGGCGGACGCGCTCTGGGGAGTGACCATCGATGCGGACGGCACCAGCTCGGTGCTCGGGGTCCGGTTCGACGAGGCGGAGGTGGCCGGCGCACCCACGGCGGCGCTGCACAGGGTTGCCGGGTGACGTCTGACGAGGTCGTCGCCCCGGTCCGGCGGAGCGCCTGGTGGCGACGGGTGTCCGGCCGGATGGACAAGGCCTCGAGCGCGTTCAGCGCCGAGATGCAGGGCCTGGCGGCGCCGGGAAGGAAGCTCGATGACGCCTTCTACGACGAGCTCACCGAGGTGCTCATCGCCGCCGACTGCGGGGTCGAGCTCTCGGAACGGCTCACGGCCGCGCTGCGCCAGCGGGCACGGCGCGAGAAGCTTGCCGACGGCGCCCAGGCGATCGCGGCGCTCAAGGCCGAGATCCTCGCCGTCATGAACACCTACGACCGCTCGCTCAAGCTCGGGGCGGTGCCGAGCGTCGTCCTCGTGGTGGGGGTGAACGGAAGCGGCAAGACGACCACCATCGGCAAGCTCGCCTACCGGCTCAGCGAGGAGGGCCGCACGTCGCTCATCGCCGCGGCCGACACCTACCGCGCTGCCGCGATCGACCAGATGCGGGTCTGGGCAGACCGAGCCGGTACCGACGTGGTCGCGCATCAACCGGGCGCCGACCCGGGGGCCGTGGTGTTCGACGCCATCCAGGCGGCGGAGGCGCGACGCATTGATGTCGTCCTTGTCGACACGGCGGGGCGGTTGCATACCAAGGTGAACCTCATGGCCGAGCTGGGCAAGATCCGCCGGGTGGTCGAGCGGCTGATCCCAGAGGCACCCCACGAGGTCCTCCTCGTCGTCGACGCGACCACGGGGATGAATGCGATGCGGCAGGCGATCGCCTTCCACGAGACGACCAAGCTCACCGGCCTGGTGATCACCAAGCTCGACGGGAGCGCACGGGGCGGCACGCTGCTCGCGGTGGAGGAGCAGCTCAAGATTCCGGTCAAGCTCGTCGGCCTTGGCGAGGATCTCGACGACCTNNCTTGACAAGGTGGTGAGTACTCACTACCATACAGTCCCGTGACCCCGACAGCGACCACCACTGAACGTCTCACCGCTCCGGAACGCCGCGAGCAGATCCTCGAAGCCGCCGTGACGGTCTTCGCGGAGCGCGGCTACGAGGGCGCCTCGACCGACGTGATCGCGCGCATGGCCGGCATCTCGCAGCCGTATCTCTTCCGGCTCTTCGGCACCAAGCGCGAGCTGATCATCGCCACCGTCAGGCGCTGCTTCGAGGACACAGAGGCGCTGTTCGTCCGGGCGGCGAAAGGGCACGAGGGTGATGAGGCGCTGAAAGCGATCGGCGCTGCGTACATCGACGAGATCCGCCGTAGCCCGCTCAAGTTGCGCGCCCAGCTGCAGTCCTATGCAGCATGCGATGACCTCGCGATTCGCGCCGTCGTCGCCGAGGGGTTCGGCTCGCTGGTGCGCCTGTCCGAGCGACTCACCGGGCTTGATTCAGCACGACTGAGCGCTTTCTTCGCGCAGGGGATGCTGCTCAACGTGCTCGCGATGATGGGTCAGATGGACGAGCCCCAGGCGTGGGCGATGCGGCTCATCGAGGGCTGCGCCATGAACGAGAAGCTGGGCCTGTGAGCCCGGCATTTTTTTTGCCCTTTGGAGTGAGTGAGTAATCACTACAGTCGACGGAAACCACATCAACAACAGCAACCAATCACGGAGGAACGGCACCATGGCTCGACGGTCCCAGGTCATCTGGACATTCGCGATCACCTCGATCGCGCTGTTCATGGTCACCCTCGACAACCTGGTTGTGACCACCGCGCTGCCGGTGATCCGTCACGACCTCCACGCGAATCTCCAGCAGCTGGAGTGGACGATCAACGCGTACACGTTAACGTTCGCGGTTCTGCTGCTCACCGGCGCCGCGCTGGGTGACCGCTTCGGCAGGCGGCGCATCTTCTCGATCGGCCTTGCGGTGTTCACGCTCGGTTCCGCGGGATCTGCGCTGGCGACGACCCCCACGATGCTGATCATCGCGCGCGCCATCCAGGGAGCCGGCGCTGCGATGGTGACACCATTGACACTAACCATCCTGAGTGCCGCCGTACCCGCGAATCGGCGCGGAGTCGCACTCGGCGCATGGGGCGGTATCGGTGGCCTGGCGGTCGCGGTTGGACCGATCGTCGGTGGCGCCATCGTGCAGGGCATCTCGTGGCACTGGATCTTCTGGGTGAACGTGCCGATCGGGCTGCTGCTCGCACCGCTCGCGCGGGTTCGTCTGACGGAAACGCGGGGCGCCGACAGCCACCTCGACCTCGGCGGTCTGGTCATCGCGAGCGTCGGTCTCTTCGCGATCGTCTGGGGACTGGTGCGGGCCAATCAGCAGGGATGGACGAGCCCGGAGATCCTCGGCACCCTCGCCGCCGGCCTAGCGCTCATGGTCGTGTTCGTGATCTACGAGCTGCGCTCGCGCGCGCCGATGCTGCCCATCCGCTACTTCAACAACCGGACCTTCAGCGGGGCCAACGCCGCGTCGCTGTTCATGTTCTTCGGGATGTTCGGCAGCGTCTTCCTGCTCGCACAGTTCTTCCAGACGGTGCAGGGACTCTCGCCGCTGGATGCCGGGCTGCGCATCCTCCCGTGGACGGCGATGCCGATCATCGTCGCGCCGACTGCAGGCGCACTGTCGGACCGCATCAACGGGCGCACGCTGATGGCGATCGGTCTCGCGCTCCAGGCCACCGGGCTGATCTGGATCGGCCACGTGGTCACCCCGACGGCGCCGTACTCGGCGTTCATCATTCCCTTCATCCTCAGCGGCATCGGCATGGGCATGTTCTTCGCACCCGTGGCGAACGTGGTGCTCAGCTCGGTGAGCGCTCGTGAGGAAGGCAAGGCATCGGGTGCCAACAACGCGATCCGCGAGCTGGGTGGCGTCCTCGGCGTGACCGTGCTCGCCTCGATCTTCGCCCACTGGGGCGGATACATCTCCGGCGCGACCTTCGTCGCAGGCCTCACCCCCGCGGTCACCGTCGGTGGCGCCGTGGTTGCCGTCGGCGCCCTTGCCGCCGCACTGATCCCGGCCCGCAAGCGGGTCGCTTCCACGGAGAGCGCCCCGCAGGTGGAGGGGTCGCTCGCCGCATAGGGACACGGTTCTGGGAGCCGGCGGCTGGACGCTGTGGGCAGGTGCCCCCGCGTTCGGTCGCCGGCTTCGTTCTGTCCGGAGGTCAATTCGGGCGGATCGTGTAGGATGTCAAGGCCTTGCCCTTGACAGATCGATACACCGTGCAACCGCTCACGTCCCGCGCCTGGCAGGAGCGGCTCCTCGACGTGTACGGCGCCGTGCTGACGGACCACCAGCGTGAAGCCTGCCGGCTTCATCTCCACGAGGACTGGTCGTTCACCGAGCTCGCGGAGCATTTCACGTGCACCCGNNGGTGGGGGCGTAGCGATGTTCGAAGCGCTGAGTGATCGGCTCGCCGCGGCGATGCGCCGCTTCAGCGGCCGCGGGCGGCTGACCAAGGAGGACGTCGAGGTCGGGTTGCGCGAGGTCCGCGTGGCCCTGCTCGAAGCCGACGTCAACCTGAACGTGGTCAAGGAGCTTATCGACCACATCCGGGAGAAGGCTCTGGGCCAGCAGGTGATGACGGCTCTCTCCCCCACTGAGCAGGTGGTCAAGATCGTCCGCGACGACCTGGTCGCCCTGCTGGGGAAGGACACGGCCCGCTTCAACTTCGCTTCCCGGCCCCCCACCGTGATTCTGATGGCCGGCCTGCAGGGCTCGGGTAAGACGACGGCGACGGCGAAGCTGGCCCGGTACCTGCGCGTGGAGC
>PKYW01000057.1:0-8000 GCA_003132805.1 Candidatus Dormiibacterota bacterium
GGCGCTGCATCCCGACCTCGCGACCCGTTTCGACTACGATGGGATCTGGGGCACCGTGCTGAACCGGTTCATCGTGCAGTCGGCGATCGGCAAGCCACTCACCGTCTACGGCACCGGCGGTCAGACGCGTGGCTTCCTCGATATCCGCGACACGATGGCGTGCGTGCAGCTGAGCATCGACCATCCCGCCAAGCCCGGCGAGTTCCGTGTGTTCAATCAGTTCACCGAGCAGTTCTCGGTGCTGCAACTGGCCGAGCTGGTGCGTGACGCACGCGCGGCACACGGCCTCGAGACCACTATCGAACACACCGCGAATCCCCGCTTCGAAAAGGCCACCCACTACTACAACGCGAAGCACCAATTGCTGGTCGACCTCGGCCTCGAGGCGCACAAGCTTCGCAGCACGCTCATCGACTCGGTGATCGAAGTAGTGAATGCGCACATCGACAGGGTCGATCTCTCGCAGGTGGGCGTTTCCGACGTCGAGTGGTCGACAGGTCGCTCCCGCGCGGCCACCGGGCAGGCGCAGGTCCCAGCTCCAGCAGCGGAGACGGTGGCGTAGCGCCCGTGGCGCTACCCGAGGTCGACGTCAGCCTGACGATCCCGGCCCACAACGAGTCGGAGAACATCGGGCGCGTCCTGCAGGACGTCATGGCGGTCCTGGGCGAGGGGGATCGCACCTACGAGATCGTCCTCGTCGATGACGCGAGCCAGGACGACACGGTGGGCGCTGCGCGGACGGCCATGGGTGAGGCAGCCCGGAACCTGACCGTGGTGACTCACAAGCAGCAGCGCGGCTACGCGATCACGGTCTGCGACGGGTTGCGAGCATCACGGGGCAAGGTCCTCGCGTTCATGGACGGCGACGGCCAGTTCGACCCGCGCGACCTCGGTACGCTGCTCGCCGGGCTTGACCGGGCCGACATGGTCGCCGGGATTCGCAACCGCCGGGCCGACCCGTGGTATCGCTCATTCGTGAGCGGTGTGTACAACCGTGTGGTTCGCCTCACCTTCGGTATCCGCGAGCTCGATTTCGATTGTGGCCTCAAAGTTTTCACCCGCGAGCTCTGGGACGCCGTCACGCCCATCCGCGCTCGCTCGGCGGTGTTCAATCCCGAGATGTTCTTCAAGGCCCATCGCCTGGGATTTCGGGTGGTCCAGGTGCGTGTCCAGCACCTGCCCCGGCTCGCCGGCGTGCGCTCCGGCGGCAGGCTGATCCCCGTGGCCCGGGCCATGCGCGACGTGATCCGCCTGCGCGTGTCACTGGCGATGAACTGGCGACCGGAGGGCGCCCGCCGGGAGCGAGCCTAAGTGCGCAGGGCGGCGATCCCAGGGCTGGTCGTCCTGGCGGTCCTGCGGCTGCCCTCGCTCATGGAGCCGCACTGGTACACAGACGAGGCGGGCTATCTGAACGTCGCCCGCCAGCTGCTCCAGGGAAAGATCCTCTACCTGCAGACCTGGAACAACAAGCCGCCGCTGATGCTCTGGACGTATGCCCTCGACGTAAAGCTCTTCGGGACGAGCGAGCTCGCGCTCCACGTGCTCACATTGATCACCGGCGCCGTCACGATCGCGGCCATCGTCTGGGCGGCGTCGCGGCTGTACACGCCGCGCCGCGCCATGGTTGCAGGGGTGATCGCCGCTGTGATCCTGGGTCTGCCGATCGTCGACGCCGAACTGGCGCTCCCGGAGAGTCTCCTGATCGCACCCCTGACGTGGGCGGGCGCGATCATCCTCGTCAACATCCTGCGCGGCGATCGGACGGCGGCGCAGCGGCGGATTCCATGGTGGCCGCTCGGGGCAGGTGCCCTCATGGCAGCGGCGATCGCGTATCAGCAGACGTCGGTCGCCGAGACTTCGGCGTTCTTTCTCGCGATGCTGCTGGCCCGGAAGTTGTTTCGACGCGACGCGTTCATCTTCCTGGGAACCGTCGTGGTGATCACGCTGGTGTGGCTCAGCGCGGCGGTCATCACCGCCGGGGCCGGCAAGGTGGCGTTCGCGCTCGCCGGCTTCTATGTCAACTACACCAAGGCCGCGCTGCCGTCGAGCGCTGTCGGTGGAGTCGCGCACTTTGCTCTCGCGCTCGCTGCGACGCTGCTCATCGCCATCGGTGCCATCGCGGGCTCCCATCGCGACCGCGTCGAGTGGGTGCTGATGCTCTGGGCAGGTGCAACGCTGGTGGTCACGGCCGTCGCCGGGCAGCCGTATCCGCACTTCCTGGCGCCTGCTGTAGCACCGCTGGCGCTTCTGGCAGCCGGATTGCCGCTACCGTCGCCGGCCTGGGTGCGATCTCACTTCAGGCGCGAGTTCATCGGTCAGGGTCTGCAGGTTGTTGGCCTCGTGATCGCAATCGTGATGGCGAAGGTCGCCGGTCTCGACTGGCTGCCCATCCTGCCATCGTCATCCGACTCCCACACGCTCAGCGGGTACTACGGCGGTGCAGCCTGGGCCGCGTTCGATCCCACCTGGCGGACGACCTGGCTGGATGACTTCGACTACCGCGTGGCCGGCGACGCGAAGGTCGCCGCCTGGGTGGCCAGAAACGGGTTCAGCGGCGACACCGCTGTGGTCTGGTCCTATGACGCGTGGATCTATGCGCTCGCAAACTTGCAGATCGTCATGCCGACCCCGCCCATCTACAACGACGAGGTCCTGCTCGGCTCGGGCGGGCCGGTGGAGGCATACGTCGCCACGAAGCAACCGGTGCTGATCATGGTCGACGTGAAGTCCCAGGTCCTCTTCCCGGAGATCACCAGGCTCCTGGACAGCGGCGAATATGTCGACGAGTACCAGACGTACCCGTACACGGTCTGGGTCCGCGCCGACAGCGTCTCGCACCTCCCGTGAACTTGCCCGTCCGGCACCTCGACCGGGTGATGCTCGGGACGGTCATCGCCGTCTTCGCGGGATTCGCCATTGCGTACACACGCATCACCCCGCTCGGCGCGTCGCCTGACGAGCTGTCGCACCTCAACTACATCAACGGGATCGCCGAGCACCTCCGGCTGCCACCGGCAGGGGAGACCGAACGTCAGCAACCACCGCTGTACTACCTGCTCGGTGCCGTCGTCGCCAAGCTCACCGGGGACGATGCGCGCCTGATCCGGCTGCTGTCGGTGGTCCTCGGAGTGCTCACGATTCTCACCGTCTACCTGGTGGCGCGTCGGCTCTTTCCGCTGCGGCCGTACCTGGCAGTCGGCGCCGCGGCGCTGGTCGCGCTCCTGCCCGAGGTGCAGTACCTGGCCGGAGCGATCAACGACGACAACCTCGCGTGGCTCGCCGGGGCTTTGCTCGTGCTCGCCGGCGTAGTCGTGCTGCAGAGCGACCGGCTCACGCCGCGCCTTGCGCTCGGTGCCGGGCTCGCAGTCGCGCTTGCGGTTCTCGCCAAGGAGACGGTGTGGGTGCTCGCGTTCCTATTGCTCGTGATCATCGCCGTGCGCTTCGCGCGCCAGTTGCGCGCGGTGCACGTCGCGGCGCTGCTCCTCCCGACGGTCGTGTTCGCCGGGTGGTGGTTCGTACGCAACGCCGTCGAGTTCGGCGGTCCGCTTCCGCCGTTGCATCCCATCACCGCCCAGCGTCAGGTCTTCGATTCGCTCTCGCAGGTGCGCGGCTACCTTGCCGCGACTGCCCTGAGCCTGCTCGGCATGTATGGCAACGGTGCGCACTTCGTGGCGATCTCGATCCTCGGGGCGCGGCCGCTGCCGAGTGTGATCGCGGGAGCGGTCATCGCCGTGATCACGCTCGCCGCATGCGTGGCCGTTGCGCGCTCGTGGCCGCGGTGGGACTCGACGCGACGCGCGGTTGCGCTGCTCCTCCTGGGCACGATCCTGGTGGCGATGGCGCAGTCGGTGCTCAACTCGGCGACGTTCGACCTCCAGCCGCAAGCCCGCTACCTGCTTGTTGCGGTGGCCGCAGCAGCGCCGATCACCGCGTGGACGGTCGCATGGCGCAGAGCAGGTCCGCTTTCGCCGGTGCGCGGGGCGGGCATTGCACTGCTGGTCGCAGTCGCGCTGCTGCTCGATGCGTCCGGACTGATCACCGCCGCGCACCTCGCGGCGGCGTGATCGTCAGACCTGGCCGCGGAAGCTTTCGAGCGTGCGCGCGAGCCCGTCGTCGAGGCTGACGTGCGGGCGCCATCCGAGCCGTTCGCCGGCGAGTGCGTTGTCGAGCGCGCTGCGAGCTACCTCGCCGGTGGGGAGCGGCTCGCGCTCCGCTTCGCCGCCGAAGCCGGCGATCACGAGGAGGCGGTGGACGAGGTCGCCGATCGCCGTCTCCCGCCCGGTGCCGATGTTGAGCGCACCGGTGACGGTCGATGCGAGGCCGAGCACGTTCGCGGCCACGATGTCGCCGACGTAGGTGAAATCGCGCGTCTGCGAGCCGTCGCCCCGGATCACCGGCGCCTTGCCGGCGAGCAACCGATGGCTGGAGATCGCCACCACGCCCGCCTCGCCGGTGCCGTCCTGGCCTGGCCCGTACACGTTCCCGTAGCGGAGCGCGAGCGCGTCGAGGGAACCCGTGCGCGTGAAAAGTCCGAGGTAGTGCTCGATGCAGAGCTTGGCCGTGCCGTACGGTGATCGCGGCTGGGTTGGTTCGTCCTCAGGGGTGGGCAACCGCTTGGCGGCGCCGTAGAGCGCTCCACCCGACGACGCGACCACGACCCGGCGGCAGCCGGCCGCCATCGCCGCGGTGAGCACGCTCACGGTCCCGAGCACGTTGATGTGCGCGTCCTCGGCCGGCTCACGCCACGACCTGTTCACGCCCCCCTGCGCTGCCAGGTGCAGGATCGCCGCCGGTCTCCAGGCCTCGATGGCGGCGCGCGCGGGCTCCTCGGCGATGTCCGCCACCGCGAGCTCAGCCCCGGCGGGGAGGGGACGATACGAGGCGTGACGAAGATCGTCGACGACCAGCACCTCGGCGCCCGTCTCGAGGAGTGCCTCGACGCTGTGGACGCCGATGAAACCGGCGCCGCCAGTGACAACAACCCGCTTGGGCTGCGTAGCCACTCCCATCAGTTCCTGCTCACGAGGGCGCGCAGGAAGAGCGCGGTGTTCGCCGGACGCTCCGCCATGCGACGCATCAGATATCCATACCACTGCACGCCGAACGGCACATAGACACGTACCGTCTCACCGGCCGCGACCAGGCGGTGCTGCTCATCAGGTCGAATCCCGTAGAGCATCTGGTACTCGTGCTTGAAACCTGGTCCGCCGATGTCGCGGACGAGCCGCCCGGTCGCCTCGACGAGCTTCGGATCGTGCGTCGCCGCCATCGGGAGCGCGCCGCCCGCGATGAGCGTGCTGAGGCAGCGGAGGTATGCGGCCCGGACGTCGTCGGGGCGCCGCCACGTGAGTAACGCCGGTTCCTGGTACGCGCCCTTGCACAGACGGACCCGCGAAGCCGGAACGCCGAGCGACCGGCAGTCGTCCTCGGTCCGGCGGAGTGACGCCTGGAGCACCGCGCCGGTATTCGGGAAGTCCTGGCGGATCAGGCCCACCAGGCGAAGGGTCGAGTCGGTGGTGGTGTGATCCTCCATGTCGATGGTGACCAAAGAGCCGGCCGCACGAGCCGCGTCGCAGATCGCGCTCGCATTGTCGAGTGCCATCGATTCGTCGAGAGCCTGGCCGACGGCGGAGAGCTTGACGGACATCTCAGCGCGGGCGGCGAGGCCCTCGTCGGCCAGCCGCTGGGCGAGCGAGATGTACGCGTCCACCGCGGCACGCGCCGTGGCCGTGTCACGAGTGTCCTCGCCGAGGTGGTCGAGCGAGACCTGCAGCCCGTCGCCGGTGAGGATCCGCGTGACCCGGAGCGCGTCGTCGATGGTCTCGCCGGCGACAAAGCGGCGGACGACGTCCCGTGTGACCGGTGCCGAGGTGATCACNNTTCGCTGGTCACCGCGCGGATTATGTCCTCGGCTCCTGGCAGTCTGGGTCAGACGGTCCAGCGCGGCGGGCGTCGCTCGAGAAATGCGGTCATGCCCTCATGCGCCTCCTCGGACGCGAAGAGCCGTGCGGACAGCTCGACCATCGCGTCCCCATAGCGCTCGATCGCGTCTCGAACGTTGCGGTTGGCGATGCGCTTGGACTCGACGAGCCCCTGGGGCGACACCGTGCCTAACTCCGCGATCAGGGTTGCCAGCTCGGCGTCGGGATCGTCAGTGGCGAGGGTGACCAGGCCGATGCGCTGCGCCTCGGCAGCGTCGAAGCTCGCACCGGTGAGCAAGTACCGGGCCGCGGAGCGCTCGTCGATGCGCGGCAGGACGGTCACCGAGATGACAGCGGCCGCCAGACCGAGGCGTGCCTCTGTGATCGCGAAGGTGCTTCGCGGTCCGGCGATCACGATGTCGCACGCGCCGAGCAGCCCGATACCGCCGGCTCGCACATTCCCGTCGATCCTGCCAATAACAGGGAGACGGAGATCGACGATGGTGCGAAGCAAACCGAGGAGGCTGCTGGCGGTATCGGTCATCGAGGTCGTCGACGCGTCGGAGAGATCGGCGCCGGCGCAGAAGGTCGTCCCGGTGTGGGTCAGTACGACGGCACGGACGTCGGCGTTATCGGCAGCACTGCGAACCCTGTCCGTCAGCTCGGCGACGAGCTGCCGCGACAGCGCGTTGCGGTTGTGCGGGGAGTCGAGCGTGACGGTTGCGACGTTTCCGTACGTGGTGAGGTGGACGAGCGCGGCCTCGGTCATAAAAGCTCCTCGGGTATGTCGATGATCCGCGAGCGAAGCCACTCACCGAGGGCTTTCGCCTGCGGGTCGAAGCGCGTGGACGATGCGACACCCTCACCGAGCAGCCCCTCGATGACGAAGTTGAGTGAGCGCAGATTGGCAAAGACGTGACGGCGAACGGGGAAACCGCCTGTCTCGGGGAGCAGCCGGCGCAATTCGTCGACGGTGAGCGCGTGCGCGAGCCAGCGCCACGAAGCGTCGGTTCGCGCCCACACGCCGAGGTTCGCGTCGCCACCTTTGTCACCGCTGCGGGCGCCGACGATCGCGCCGAGCGCAACCCGGCGTGTTGGTCCGGCTGGGAGTGGCAGGGGGAGGTCGGACGCGGTGTCGTCGGGATGTCTGCCCGGCATGCGAGTCTCCGGCGCCGGCGCTATGGGAATGCGCGTGCCATCGTGGAGCACCACCATGTGATCGACCGCGTCCGCGGGAATGAAGCCGGGGTGATACACGCCCACCGGTGACGCGTCACCCGGTGGTGCCGTGAGATGGAAGCCGGGGTAGCTCCCCAGGCCGATCTCGACGGCGCGTGCGCTGAATTGCCTGCCGGCGATGGCGGGATCCGGGTCTCGGACCCTGCAATGCAGCAACGCGCTCGCCGCTTCCTCGTCATCCGAGTCGATGTGGTCGGTTCGAGCCAGGGTCCAGTGGATCTGCTGCGGCCTCGCCACGGCGAGCCCCGCGTCCATCTGATCGCGCACCAGGGCTGCTTTGGCCTCGATGTCGGTACCGCACAGCACAAACACCACCGCGTTGCGATAGCCGCTCAAGGTGTTGCAGCACACCTTGAGAGTCGGCGGTGGCGGCTCGCCGCGAACGCCCGTCACGCGGACGCGGTCCGCGCCATCGTTGCCGAGCTCGATGGTGTCGAATCGGGTCACCACGTCGGGGCCGAGGTAGCGCGGGCCGTCGATCTCGTAGAGCAATTGCGCGGTCACGGTCTCGATGGTGACCGCGCCGCCAGTGCCGTGGTGTTTCGTGATCACGCTCGACCCGTCGGCACGCATCTCGGCGATGGGAAACCCCGGATGGCGCACATCGTGCTCGGTGAAGAAACTGTAGTTGCCGCCCGTTGATTGAGCACCGCATTCGAGGATGTGTCCTGCGACGCTCGCCCCGGCAAGCGCATTCCAGTCGTCGCGTTGCCAGCCGAAGCGCGCGGCTGCGGGTCCGACCACCAGGCTCGCGTCGGTGACCCGCCCGGTGACCACGACATCGGCGCCGGAGCGCACGCATTCGGCGATGCCCCATGCGCCCAGGTAGGCATTGGCGGT
>PKYW01000057.1:8040-8161 GCA_003132805.1 Candidatus Dormiibacterota bacterium
AGTCCTCCATCTGGCGCAGGAACGTTCCCGCGTAGCCGCGATCAGGATGCGTGAGCCGCTGCCGTCCGAGGATGAGCATGGTCAGCTCTGCGAGGTAGTCACCGGTGAGGACGTCGAGCTG
>PKYW01000097.1 GCA_003132805.1 Candidatus Dormiibacterota bacterium
CGAATCCCTCTCCCTCCGCCAACGCGCGGGCCGTCGAGATCGCGTCACCCTAGGCAGGACAACCCAGTTGACACCTCACCTCGTCTGAACCTAGGATGGCCGCGCGGCCTGCTGGCCTGACCAGTAGAAGGAGGGCATCCCCTCGTGATTGAGGCAACTCACCAAGAGAGTCGAAGGGGTCTGCTGGCCGGGGCCATCGGATTCGGTGGCGACTTCATCGCGTCCTTGGCGTGCTCCGGGCCGACCACGGGAGTCGCGTACACCCTCGCCACGTTGCTGGCCATCTCCGGCCTGGCCTCCCCACTGGTGGTCCTCACCGGCGGGATCGTCGTCCTCCTCGTCGCCGTCGGCTACGCCCGCCTGAACCGGTGGCGCGCCGACGCCGGCGCTCCGTACATCTGGGTTGGGCGCACGATCGCACCACCAATCGGCTTCGCCGTCGGCATGCTCGCAATCGCCATCGGATTTCTTGTCAATATTGGCAACATCACCCTGGCCGGGAGCTACCTCCTCAGCATCGTCAGCCCGGGAACGGCCTTTCCCGGGATCGTCATCTGGATCGTTGCCAGCCTCTACATGGCAGCCGTCATCTTCCTGGCCGTCCGCGGGATCCGGCCCTCGATCCGCGTGCAGACGACCATCCTGATCGCCGAGTACGCGATCGTCCTGTCATTCGCGATATTGGCGCTCCTGCACGAGCTTGGCTCGAACGCTCCCGGTGTGTCCGCTCCCTCGCTCTCCTACTTCTCGATCGGCTCGTCACCCAACGGATGGACCGGATTCGCCACCGCCTTGGTGATCGGCGGTTTCCTCTTCGGTGGGTGGGAAGCGCCGCTGCTGTTCAGCGAGGAGTCGAAGAATCCCAACTTCAGCCCCGGCCGTGCAGCGATTGTGGGCGTGATCTCCGCGCTCGTCTGGTACCTCCTCCTCTTTGTGATCTTCCAGGGGGTTGCATCACCGGCCAACATCGAGGCCCACGGTGCGGATGTGCTCGGCTACGCAAGCACCATCCTCGCGCCTGATCCCTGGGCCCGATTCCTTCCTCTGGCCGTCTTCTCCGCCCTGTTCGCCGCAACGCAGATGCAACTCACCGAGGCAAGCCGCGTGATGTTCGCGATGGGGCAGGACCGCGTCCTGCCCGGGTTCGTCGCCAAGCTGCATCCCCGCTTTCGCACCCCCTGGGTCGCTGCCCTGATCCTCGGCATCCTCCCGCCCCTGGTCCTGATCCCGTATCTGATCAGCTCTGAGGCGATCACCGTCATCGGCGACATCGTCGGATCGGTCGGCCTCCTCTACCTCGCGATGTACACGATCATCCCGCTTGCCTGCGTGGTGTTCTTCTTCCGTGCGCTCCGCGGCAGGAGCTCCGAGGTGCCGACCATCGTGGCGACATTCATCGGCGGCGCCGCGATGCTGTTCCTGCTCGCGTGGGGCTTCCATACCCAGCCCGCTGCGGCAGCGATCGTGGGAGGGATCGCGCTCGCGATCTGTCTGATCTCTGGATTCATCGCGGCGATGTTCTCCAAGAGCGACTTCTTCCGCTCCCGGCCAATCGACCTCACTGCTGACGCGAAGCCGGCGCCGGTCGGCGCGACGAGGGAGCCTTGACGGGGCGCTGATGGATAGCGTCGTCGACCTCGCCGCCAGTGTCCGCGGATCGATTCAGTCGGCAACTGCTGCCGTGAACGAGTGCCGCGCCGCAGTCGTCCGTGACAACCCTGACATCAACGCGTTTACCTTCGTCGACTGGGAACAGGCGCTTCGCGCCGCCGTTGCGATCGATTCCCAGGTCGCGGCGGGGATCGATCCCGGTCCACTCGCCGGTGTTCCATTCGGCGTCAAGGACATCGAGAACTGTGCCGGTATGCCGACGACGTTCGGTTCCATCGCATACACGGACGCGGCGCCGGCAACGGCTGACGATCCCAATATCGCTCGGTTGCGCAACGCGGGTGCGATTCCCGTCGGCAAGACGGCCACGCCCGAGTTCGCGTTCGACTCACTCACCGACACCCCCGCATTCGGCACCACTCGGAACCCCTGGGATCTGACCAAGACCCCGGGTGGCAGCAGCGGTGGGTCAGCGGCGGCGGTCTCAGCCGGGATGGTTCCCTTCGCGACCGGCACTGATGAGGGCGGCTCAGTACGCAGTCCAGCCGCCTTCTGCGGATTGGTCGGGCTCAAGCCAACCCACGGCCTGGTGGCTCGACTCGACGGCTCTTCCGACACCAACACCATGTCCGCGCTTGCGTGCACCGTGAGCGACACAGCCCGACTGCTCGACGTCATGGCAGCGCGCGATGACATCGACAAGATGTCGCAAAGCCGGCCCTGGCTCGGCACGATGGAAAGCCAGCTCGTGACAGCCCCTCGCGCCGGTCTTCGCGCCGCATGGTCACGAGACCTCGGCTATGCACCCGTGGAGGCGGAGGTGGCAGAGATTGCGGAACGCGCCGCGACGCAACTCGCCGAATCCGCTGGCCTGACGCTGGACCGCAGTCCCCTGACCTTCACGAATGCCAACGACGCGTGGATGCCGATCGTCACGCATCGCATTCGTGCCCGCCTGGAATACCTGGACCTGTGGCCGCAGTTCGCCGATCAAATGGCCCGCACTCCACGTGAGTGGCTCGAACAATATGGCACGCCGACGCCGCGGCAATACGGCGAGGCACTTGCGCTGCGCGATCGTGTCGAATCCGAGGTCGCCGCGTTTTTCGCCGACCACGATCTCTTGATGACTCCCACGGTTGCGTGCGCCGCATTTGATGCTCGCGGCCCCATCCCTGCTGTGATCGATGGCCGTGACGCCACGGCGACTGGAGCCGAGGCATTCACCATGCTCGCGAATCTCGCCTGGGTACCGGCGATCTCCATCCCCGCCGGGCTCACCTCCGCTGGACTACCGGTTGGGCTGCAGGTCGTTGGTCGTCGCTGGACGGATGCCCTGCTGCTCCAGCTGGCGCTGTGCTTGGAGCGCGCGCATCCATGGCCGTTGCACGCCCCGATGGCCGGCCGTCGAGAGGCGCCAATCGGATGACTGAGCTCGCATTGGGCGCTGATGGACGGTCGGCCACCCTCACTCGTGTCGTCACCGCGAATGACACCGCCGCGACGTTCGGACCGGACTTCCCGGCCGCGGCGTCGACGCCCTTCGTGCTCGGCCTGGCCGAAGTTGCCTGCCACAGCGCCATTGCCGCGCGTCTCAACGCCGGGGAGATCACCGTTGGGATGCGCGCGCTCATCGAGCACCTCCTGCCGAGTCGTGTGGGGACGTCGCTCGCGGCCAGGGCTCGGCTGATTCGCAGGACGCGCAACCGTCTCTACTTTCACGTCGAGGTCTCGGACGGCGATGTGATTGTGGCTCGCGTCAATCACGTTCGCGCGGTCGTGGACCGTGCCCGCCTACAAATGAGGATCGAAGCCACATGAGCACCGTGACGAGCACCACCGAGGATGGCATCGCGGTCATCACGCTGAACCGCCCCCACGTCCTCAACGCGATGAACGTCGATCTGCTTAACAACCTGTGTGGTGCGCTCCGCGAGGTGGCCGATGCGCGCGCCATTCTCATCCAGGGCGCGGGGCGCGCGTTCTGTGCCGGCGAAGATTTGCGAGAGACCCTCGCGCCGGAGACCGGAACACCCGAGGAGCTCCGGGTCGCGCTGGAGCTCCTCCAGGAAATCACGCGTCTCATCACCGCTTTTCCCGGACCCGTGATCGCAGCTGTGCATGGCTACGCGATCGGGGGAGGCGCGGAGCTCGCACTCGCCGCCGACTTCGTGATCTGCAGTCCAGGGACGCGCTTTCGCTTTCCGGAGGTTGCCATCGGCCACGCCGTCACCGGCGGCATCTCTGCCCGTCTCCCTGCGCTGATCGGTCTAGCACGCGCCAAGCAGTTGCTCTTGACCTCGCGTTGGGTCGACGCAGAGGAGGCGCTGCGGATCGGGATGATCGCGGAGCTCGCTGACGATCCGCAGGTGCGCGCCGTCGAGCTCGCCCAGGAGCTGGCCACCTACGGCCCGCGGTCGATGCGAGCGACCAAGCTCGCCCTTGAGTCGGCGGCGCAACCCACCCAGGAAACGGCGCTCCGCTGGGAGGTCGATGCGGCCCTCTTCTGCTTCTCGGCGCCCGAGGCCGCTGATGCCTTTCGCCGGTTCCAGGAACCCACAAACCCAAGCTAGCGATGGACGCCGCACGCAACCTGCAGGCACTGACTGACGACAGTCCGCTCGTGGCCACCTCACGACCGCCGTTGCCACATCTGGACCTGAGCCTCAACTCCGCATTGACACGCGCTGCCACCCTCTGGCCGGATCGCACCTTTCTCAAGATCGCAGGACAGGACGTCAGCTTCGTCGAGTTCGAACGAAGCATCGGCCGGCTCGCGGGCGGATTGGAGCGCATGGGACTGCGTCGCGGCGATCGCCTCTGTGTCTTCATGAACAACTCGCTCGCCTGCGTGGAGACGTGGTTCGCCGCGAACCGGCTGGGTGCTGTGTGGGCGCCAATCAACACCGATTTCCGCGGAGACGCACTCCGCCGAGTCATCGAACTCGCGGATCCGCAACTCCTGATATGCGATGCGGATCTCCACGCCGTCTTCGTGGAACACATCGCCACCGGTCGTGACGTCCCACTGCTCATCAACGGTGCGGCGCCCGACGTACCCGCGGCGATGCAACTCTCACAGTGTGTGACTGACGACCCGATTGCGGCGTCCGACGTGCGCTTCTCGGAACCCTCCGCACTCCTCTTCACATCGGGAACCACCGGTCGGTCGAAGGCCGCGTTGCTGTCGCATCGCTACTTCATCTCGCAGGCGGGAATCGCGATTCGCGACTTTGGACTGCGCGAAGACGACGTCCTCTACTGCCCGTTCCCGCTCTTCCACGCGGATGCGACCGCGTTGACCACCATCCCCGCACTGCTCCTCGGGTGCAGCGCCGCCATAGGTCGTCGGTTCAGTGCGAGCCGTTTCTGGGCCGATGTGCGTGCAACCGGCGCGACCGTCTTTGATTTCATGGGCGCGACCCTGACGATCCTGCAGAAGGCCGATCCGCTCCCCGACGATGCTGCCAACCCGGTGCGGCTGGCGTGGGGTGTTCCCGTTCCGGAGTGGGCGCCGGACTTCGAGCGCCGGTTTGGTCTGAAGATCCTGGAGTGCTATGGCTCGGTGGAGACGAGCATTCCTGTCACTGTTCGCCACGATCGACCCCGCGTCCCCGGCTCCTGTGGACGCGTCATCCCGGAGTTCGACCTGATCATCGCCGACGACGATGACGAGGAAGTTCGTCGAGGCAGCGTGGGAGAGATCCTCACCCGCTCCAAGATCCCTTTCACGACCTTCACCGCGTACTACGGGATGACCGATGAGACTTTTGCTGCGGGCCGGAACTGGTGGTTCCACACTGGTGACCTCGGCCGCATGGATGAGGACGGCAACGTCTCTTTCGTGGGCCGCAAGAAGGAGGCAATTCGCCGCCGCGGCGAGAACATCTCGGCGTTCGAGGTCGAGGAGGGAATCCTTCGCCACCCCGATGTGATCGAGTGTGCCGTCATCGGCGTGCCCTCCGAGTTGACCGAGGAGGACGTGAAGGCGTGCGTGGTCATCCGCCCGGGCTCAGACTTGACCAAGCAGGAAATCCTCACGCACTGCCGGGATGTCCTGGGTCGCTTTCAGGTGCCGCGCTACATCGAGATCATGGAGGCGCTTCCCAAGACACCGACCGGCAAGCTCGAGAAGTACCGGCTGAAGGAGGACGGCGTGAATGCGCGCACCTGGGATCGCGAAGCCGTTCCGAGCGCAGCGCATCCGAGCCGCTGACCGACTTCAGATCGCGGTCAGATCTCTGTTCGCGAACGCGAGTAACTCGTCCGCTTCTTCCGGATCGACGTACGGGCCGTAGTACTCGGCGAGATCCAACCTCGCGAGATGCGCTGCCTCGACAGCCTCTTGTTTCTTGATCATGGCCAGCACTCGCCCATGCCGCCTGCAGGAATCCGCTTGCAGCTCTGCGAGATCCGACGATCTGGCGAGCTTTTCACCGATCAGTCCGAGCACCAGCCCCCGGGCAACCTCGTTGCAGACCCGAATGAGCTGGTTGCCGCTCGCTTCGGCGATGACCTGGTGAAACTCGACATCGGCCTGTCCGAAAACCTCCTGGTCACCTCCCACCAGCCGGCGCATCAGATCATGCGCCTTCTTGATGCGCCGCAGGTGCTCGTCCTGCCGGTGGAGCGCCGCCAGATACGTCGCCGATCCCTCGATGACCATACGGAAGACGATCAGCTCATGAAGTCGCAGGCGTTCCAGTCGCACCAGTGCTGTGAACGATCGCTGCAGCATGCCCGAAGAAAACGATTGGACCTCGGCGCCACCGGACGGATCCCCGGGCCGCGACCGGAGTAAGCCGGAGCTCTGCAGATCGCGGAGCGCCTCACGAACGGACGCCCTGCTGACGCCAAACTGGACGACCAGCTCACGTTCGGACGGCAAGCGCTGGCCCGGCGCGACATCGCCGCTGTAGATCGCTTCCTCGATCTGCCGCACGATGGACTCGTGAGTCCGAACCGGCTTGACGGGTTGGAACTGGGGCATCCTGGCCTCGCTGATCGCCGAAGATGAGCGCCATGCTCAAGGCCGGTGGTATTTCGTTCTATGACACGAGTCTAACGGGCTGTACTCGTTATCTCCGATTGCGAGTCGGTGAGGACAGTCGGAAACGACCTCGATCGCGTCCGACTCTCGTGGTTGGTTGCAGGGTGGACACGGACGGAGCACCGTGCCGACAATGGGTGGATGGCAGACCAACCATCGCGCGTCACGCTTCCCGGCAGCGAGCGTTCCGAGCCCGCGCATGCAGCGGTGGGACCGTGCGACCCGGCGGAGGTGGCCACCGTCACGGTGTACCTCCGCGGACCCGGCGCGGAACCGGCCGCCGGGCAGCTCTCACGCGCGGAGTATGCGGCAATCCACGGTGCCGCCCCGGCCGATGTGGCCGCTCTCCGTCAATTTGCGGAGGCGTCCGGGCTGTCAGCTGGATTGGTCGACCTCGCGCGCCGGAGCGTCGAACTCACCGGTCGCCTGGATGCACTGGGCACCGCATTCGGCACCACGCTGATGCTGTATCGCGCTCCGGACGGCGTGGAATATCGCGGCAGGCAAGGCCCGCTCTCGGTGCCCTCCGAACTGAGCGGAGTCGTGACCGGGGTGTTCGGCATGGATGGACGGCCACAGGCACGATCGCTCTTCCGGCCTCGCGCCGATGCCCGATCGGCGTACATGCCGCCGCAGGTCGCAACCGCGTACACGTTTCCGACAGGACTGACTGGAAGTGGCGAGTGCATCGCCCTCATCGAGCTTGGCGGGGGCTTCCGGCAGACGGACCTGAGCGCGTACTTCGCGCAGCTGGGGGTACCAGAGCCCACCGTGGTCGCGGTCCCGATCGACGGAGGGAGCAACACGCCTGGTACCGCCGATGGACCCGACGGTGAGGTGATGCTGGACATCGAGGTATCCGGGAGCATCGCCCCGGGCGCCACCATCGCGGTGTATTTCGCACCGAACACCGATCAGGGATTCATCGATGCGGTCACCAGCGCCGTTCATGACACGACCCACACGCCGTCGGTCGTCTCGATCAGCTGGGGGAGCGCGGAGAGCACATGGACGGTTCAGGCGATGAACCAGATGGAGCAGGCATTCACCGCCGCGGCCGCGATGGGTGTGACCGTCACCGTCGCAGCCGGCGACAACGGGTCGAGCGATGGCGTCACGGACGGTCTGCAGCACGTCGACTTCCCGGCTTCCGCTCCGCACGCCCTCGGATGCGGTGGCACGCGCCTGGAGATCAAGGACGGGACCATTGCTTCGGAAACCGTGTGGAATGACGGTGCCGGGCAGGGCGCAGGCGGAGGCGGCATCAGTGACGTGTTCCCGGTGCCGGCATACCAGGACGCCGCATCGATCCCACCGTCTGCAAACCCGGGCGGCCGTGTCGGCCGAGGCGTCCCCGACGTCTGCGGTGATGCCGATCCCGATACCGGCTATACGATTCGCGTCGACGGTCAAACCATTCCCATCGGTGGGACCAGTGCCGTGGCACCGCTCTGGGCGGGGCTCATCGCGCTGCTCAATCAGGGTCTCGGGCGGCCCGTCGGCTTCCTCCAGCCCTTCCTGTACACGTCTGCGGGCGTTGCCGCACTCCACGACGTAGTGAAGGGATCGAATGGCGCGTACTCCGCTGGCCCCGGGTGGGATCCGTGCACCGGGCTCGGCTCACCAAACGGCGCCGGACTCCTCGAGGCATTGTCCGGCACCAGCGGCTCATAGCAGGACGAATCAATGCCCAGCGCTTCGGTCTCGATTGACACGATCCTCGAACGGCTTGCGGAGACACCGCGTCGTATCGCCGCACTGACTGCCGGCCTGACGTCTGCGCAACTGCACGCGTCCTTCGCGGAGCACCTGGCTCGTCATGAGCGGACCCACCTCAAGCAGTTCAAACGAATCGCCGAGCGGGTCAGCGCATAGAACACCCGCGGGGAATATCTCGATCTGCGCTGAACCGGTCACGGTCTCGGCACCGTCCACGAACGGCGGGCACGATGCGGCGCGGCGCTGTTGAGAATGAGCGGTGGTTATGAAGGTCTGCTGCCCGACTTGCTGGAAATGGACGGAATTGGGGACGGTCATGTCGTGCAAGCGCTGCGGCACGCCGCTGATCCTTCAGGATGGTCGTCGCGCTGACGAGGTCGCCGCTGCGCCTCCGGTCATCGAGGTTATCGCACCGCCTGAACCTCCGCCCGTGGAAGTCGCTCCGGTCGGCTGGTCCGTTCGCGCCCGCTGATCGATTGCAGCGACCACGTCACGGACGTGGCACCGTCCGAGCACGGCCCCATACCTCCTGACGATCCCTGCAGAGAATAACGCGTGGCCGCCACAGCGCCTGTTGCCGTCTGCTGTCCCACCTTCTGGAAGTGGTCGGAGCTGAAGAGCTCGACCACCTGCAAACGGTGTGGTTCTCCTCTCGTGCTGTCTGACGGCCGCCGGGTCGCCCAGGCTCGAGACGGCACGGCCCCGACCGCGGTCGCCATGAACGCCCCCACGGTGTCACTCGCGCCGCTCATGGTGGGGACTGACTGGATCGCGATCGCGCGATGGATCACCATCGCGTACGCCTCGCTCCAGATCCTCGGCATCTTCGCGGTCGGGCTGCTCCTCCCCACCATCACGGTGCCGGTGCAGGATCCAAGTACCGGTCAGATCGTCGACCAGACGTTCAACATCCGTCCGTTTCTTGCGCTGGTCGCGTTTGTCGCCATCATCTTCTACGCGGTCATCGTGTGGCTCACGAAGTACGGGATTGCGCGCGCGATCGTGTTGGGTGTCGTGGTGCTCTCAGCGCTTGGCGAGCTGTCTCGGCTGGGCACGGCAACGTCCGCTGCTGTTGGTGGGACGATCTTTCTCTTGCTCTGCGACGCGGGGTACGCCTTCGTGCTGATCATGTCGTTCGCTTCGCGGCCCCACCCCGCGCCACTCAGCACCGGTGCGGCTCAGGTGATGCCGATCGCACTTGCGCCGCCGCCGCCCGCTCCTCCTCCGCTGCTGCCGCCGCAGGAGTAGGGCGTCCTACGGCGTTTTCAGGTACTCGCGCAGATCGATCAGCCACAGATGCAGGGCTACCGATCCGGATCGCAGCACCCCGGCCTTGACCAGCTGCGCACCGTACGGCTGGAGCGAGTCGAGCGACGCCTGGAAGCCCTGGCCGTTGAGGCTCATGAGGAGTATCTGCGCGGGGTGACGCTGGCTGAAGAAGTACTTGTCAAGCGGCGTCAGATTGCCGAGACCGCTTGGGAGCGAATCGAAGAACGCGTGGTAGATGCCGATGGGCTCGCGCAGCTCCTTCAGCTGGTCGCTGCTCCACCACATGAGGAGCTGCTCACCGGGATACGCGGCGGGACCGACGAATGACGGCATCTCGGTGGTCACCGCATACAGGTTGACCCAGGTGGAGTCGTCGCCCCAGAACGATGAACTTCCCCCCAGCGTGTACGCATAGTCGGGGAAGGTGTCGTCCACTGTGCCGCGCTCGTGCTTGTGCTGGGTCGGAGTCACTGTCAACACGAGGAGTCCTGCCGTGATCGCCGCGATAGCTGCGCCGATCATGAACCGCGAACGCGTGATGTTGTGCGACGCAGCTTCGCGCCTTGCGATCCATGCGAGCAGAACGATCACGACGACGATGAGCAGCCCAAAGGGCATCCACCCGAACTGCGGCACCTTGGGATAGAACTCGAACACGAGCGGTACCGCCACCAGCACGACCGGGATGAGCCAGCGGTAGCGCACGTGCTCGAGGATGGGAAGACCAAGCTCGGCGATGGTGATCGCCAGCGTGAGCATCACCGACGCCCACAACAGCGATGAGAAGTAGTGCACCTCGAGCACCTGCGTGCTGCCGACGAACTGCAGGATCGCGGAGATCACGATCTGAAACGCGCACGCGACGCTCACGATGAGTGGCGCCGTCGGAATGCTGCCCAAACGGCGGCCGATGCGCGAAAACCGATCCCTGGCAAGGAAATCCTTCAGCCGCCCGCCGAATGCCGCATAGCAGGCGAGGCCGACCGCGGGTGGAACGAGCAGGTAGGTGATGTACGGCGCCCACAGCGGGCTGCGCGAATGGTTCGAGATCGTTTGCGCGGGCTCGGCGAGGTAGATCAGCGACTGAATGGTCGTGAGGACGTAATCCCACGGACCGATCAGCGCGGCGGAGCCGATGGCGAGCAGCCCGGTGACTCCGACAGCGACGCCGACCATCACCGAGATGTCCCGCCACAGTTTCGCCCGGTCGCGCTTGCGCCGGACGAGCCAGTACGCCAGCAGCGTCACGACGACCAGCGGCCCCGAGGACGCCAGCGCCCAGACCGAGAGCGTGAACAGCAGTGCCGCGCCGATCAGCCAGCCGATGCGGTGCCGTGCCGAAGGCATCGCGAGGCAGGCCAGGCCGCCGAGCAGATACGAGACCGCCGCCGAGTCGGGAAAGTCGGTCCCCCAGGCCAGGATGATCACCGGGCAGCTGAGGATCACGATGACCGCGATCACGCCCGCAACGCGGCTGTACAACCGTCGCAGCAGGATGTACGCCGGCACGATCGCGATCAGCGCAAGGACGTACCGAAACACGACGAATCCCGGGAGCCCACCGAAGAGTAGATAGGAAATCCGGCCGGGAATCAGGAACCCGACACGCGCTCCCTCGCGGAGCCGCTCGGTGGGCTGGAACACAGCCGCGTAGCGATAGAAGATCTCCTGCGGATCGATGATGAATGTCGTGTGCATCGCCGGGTCGTTGAGATCCGGAGGTGCCATCAGCGTCAGCCTCAGCCCGAAAAACGCGGCCGCCGGCGCAAGAGCGAGCAGCAATGCCTCGACGCCATTCCGCCAGAGCGAGCGATGCAGCCCCGGCGCAGCATCACCGAGCCGATTCTGGGGAGCCCGCACCGCAACAGGATAGGGCGCGTCAGCGTCCGTGCGCGGCAGTGCTCCACTGGTCGATGTCGACGATGAAATCGATGAGCCCGCGGAAGTACGTCACCTGGTCGTCGTACATGCTCATGTGGCTTCCGTTGCGGCAGAGCAGGAAGCGACCGTGCGGGATGCGCCCGGCGACCATCTCCATGTGGGCCGGATCCATGGTGTCGTAGGTCGCGCCGATCACCAGCGTCGGCACCTCGATGCTCTCGAGGTCGTTGGTCCGGTCCCAATTGGCGAGGATGCCGCTCGCGCCGAGCTCACTCGGTCCCTGCATCGGCACGTAGATCGATCGGTTGATGTGTGCGAAAGATCGGTGCACCGGGTCCGGCCACTGATCAGCGGGCAGGCGAAGGACGTGCTGGTGGTAATGGTCGGTGAGCAGCTCCATGTATCGCGGCGTCTCGGTGTCCCCCGCCGCCTCCAGCCGCTTGATCTCCTCGAGCTCCTCCTGGTTCATCGCGGGCATGAGCACCGAGCGCGCGTATTCGTTGTATGCGGGGATGCTCATCATCATGTTGGAGATCACCAGCCCCTTGAGGTGCTGCTGATACTTCAGCGCGTACTCGGTGGCCAGTATTCCGCCCCACGAGTGGCCCAGGAGAAAGAAGTTCCCTGCGTCGAGACCGAGCGCGAGACGCACCTGCTCGACCTCATCGACGAACCGGTCAACCTGCCAGAGATCCGGTTCGTCGGGCTGGTCGCTGTAGCCCGAGCCGAGCTGGTCGTAGTAGTAGTACTCGATGTTCGCGCCCGGCAGGTAGGAGTCGGCGGCTTCGAAATACTCATGAGTGGCCGCCGGCCCTCCGTGCAGGAAGAGGAGCTTCGCGGTCGGGTTGTTGCCGAAGCGCTTCGTCCAGACGTGGAAATCACCCTTCGGGGTGCTGATGGGGATCCTTCTCGCACCGCCGGAAAGGATGTCGTCCCGACCGGTGTTGTCGAGGTATGTCTCAGCGTTCATCGACTCTCCTGTGGGGCATCTGCGCCCCTCTGCCGCAGTGCCACAGCGTAGCCAACTGGGCGGTCGATTCAGTGACCGTGGGGACGATCGCTGCTGCCCCGGAACTCCGCGACCGCTCTGGCGATGCTCTCCTGCAGGTATTGATAGAAGAGCTGGCGCTGCGCGACGTCGATTGCGACATCGACGTCCTCACCCATCTGCCGCCGGGCGATCCACGGCGGAATCCCATCGGCGACCATCTCGCTGCCGACATTGATGCGCACCAGCGCGTCGTTTTCCTCGGAAACGTTGATGCTGATCTTGAGCACAAGGCCGGTGTTCTCAACCAGCTTCCAGCTCCGCTCCCAGCGGAGGTTTCGGTTGGTGTCGCGCGACAGATGAACGGTGTCATCCGCGATCACCGACTCGCCCTCGCGGGCCGTCGCCTCGAGCTGCGTCCGGATGTGCGCGTCGAGCTCGCGTGAGATCCAGTTGACGAGCGACGGCGTTCGGTCGTTGATGTCGGGCCGCCCATTGGGATCGGATGCGAGCGGTCCGATTGCCCGCACCGTGCTGGCGTGGCGGCGGCAGTACGGGACCCCTTCGATCACCGAACCGTGATGCCGGCAGAAGGCTGCCTCGCACATGCGGCCGCGACGATCTCGGTACTTGCAGGTGAGCGCATCACCGTTGCGGCACCCGAGCACGCTGCAATCGACACCGGACGGCGCGGGCTCGGGGGCCGGTTTCGGATCTTCCGGGCGCCGGCGCCGGAAGAGGCTGGTCATCGACGGAACTCCACGAAGCACCCATCGTACCCTGCAATCCCGCCCGGCGACCTGTTGAGACGTGGTGGGATTGGTTCGTTACGCGTATCATTCGCGATCAGATGTCGGACCCACGGAGTGAGCCTGTGGGCCGACCGCCAGCAACCACGAAGAGGGGTCCCTTGTGAAGCATGCTCGATGGCTTGGGGTTCCAGCGGCCGGAATACTTGCCGCGGCCGGAGTGATGTCAGTCGCCGCGGCGCCGTTCGTGTCCGCCGCGGAGCAGGGTTCCGGAGGCGTGGCACTGCACGTTAGCGGGACCACGAGCGGTAACTGGTCGGGGTACGCCGATACGCAGAATGTTGGATACACCTTTGTCGAGGCCAACTGGACGGAGCCTTCCTACACGTGCGACGGGAACTCGCCCGAGTCCTCTGCCATCTGGGTCGGCCTAGACGGTTACAGCTCCAGCGCTGTCGAGCAGGGCGGCACCATCGAGATCTGCAACGGGGAGAAACAGGCCACGCACGAGGCGTGGTGGGAGATGTACCCGACCAACACCGTTCAAGACGTGTTCGCCGTCAAGGTCGGGGACAAGATGTTTGCGTCAGTCACCTACAGCGCCGGCAAAAGCAAGCCGTACGACATCGTGGTCAAGGATTTGACCAGCGGGAGGTCTCTGAACAAGCTCGAGGCGTGCCTGAGCGGTCTCTGCGAGCGCAACTCGGCCGAATGGATCGTCGAATCACCAAGCTTCAGCTCCGGGGTTGCCTACCTCCCGAAGTTCGCGCCGATCAAGTTCACGAATGGCTTCGCCAGCGACGCAGTCAATGGTGCGCATCCGGTCAGCATCGCCTCGTTCACGCACGTCCCGATCACCATGACCGGCGCACAACCCAAGCGCGCCGTGCCGTCCGCGCTCACATCGAACGGTGAGGGCTTCACGGACAAGTGGGTCTCGAGCAAGCCTTAGCCGTCGCTATCGCACCTTAGGTCAGGCGACGGCGGCCTTGAGGCTGCGATAGCTGCGCAGGAGGCAGGTGCCGAGAGCGGCGACGCGTGGGTCGGCGAGGTCGCAACCCGCCGCGACCCACGCGTCGCAGATCCGCATTGCCTCGGCGCGCCACTCGCCGCTCTCGCGCAGGGCAACGATGGGCCGGTCGTACGTGTAGGCGTACAGTTCGGCGACGGCGCGGCCGAGCGCCGCTGTGTCGCCTCCCTCTGCGTGCTGCAGGTCACGGTGAATGCGCCACCACTCCACCTCGAGTCGGGCAGCCTCGTGTGCATCGAAGTCCGATCCGCCGCCGGCGAGCCTGTAGAACCTGGTCATGAGCCGCCGCGCCTCGTCGGGATCGTTGTCAGGATAGGGAGCCCATCGTTGATTGGCGCGGAGCACGAGCCAGGCTCCCCATAACGTCTTCGGCCAGGACAAGGCAAACCCGCAGCGCACCAGTCCGACCGATGCCGCCAGCACCCGGGACCACTCCCGGCGGTAATAGCCGATCCACGCGGCGCTCTCCAGCCGCGCCAGTACGACCGGATCGAAACCGCGCGCGGCCAAACGCGCATCCCGACTCATGCCAACCTCCGCGTCCCTGTGGGTCGAGCGCTCGAAAGAGCTAGACGTCCATCCGCGCAATCATGCGCCGGGAGCTGAGCGTCACTCGACGGCCCAGGAAGATCAGGAGCAGCACCAGCAGGACGGTGACCCCGGCTGCCGCGTATGCGACCGCCTGGGTGGACGCCCCTGGAAGCTGGATATCCGTGTAGGTGACGTTGGTGAGGTAGCCCACCGGTTGGAGCAGACCCGAGGGATTCTTGTCGCTGAAACCGGCGGTGAAGAGCAGCGGCGCGGTTTCGCCGGTGGAGATTGCGAGCGCGAGCACCAGGCCCGAGACGATCCCCGGGAGCGCCGGGGGCAGAAGCACCTTGCGAATCGTCTTGCCTCGCGACATGCCGAGCGCGATCGCGCCTTCGCGCAGTGTCCGGGGCACGCTGCTGAATGCAAGCTCAGTCGTCTTGACGATGTACGGGAGGATGAGCGCGCTCAGCGCGATCACGCCGGCAAGCAGCGAGTAGTGGAGGCCGAGGCCGCCCTTGTTCACCAGGACCAGGTAGCCGACGTAGCCGACCACGATCGAGGGGACACCCGCGAGCACCTCGGAGAAGAACCGCGCGACCGACGCGACCCTGCGCGGCGCGAACTCCGAGAGGTACAGCCCCGCCAGGACGCCGATCGACCCGGCTACGACGAGGACGCCGAGGCTCAGCGCCAGGGTGCCGAGGATGGCGTTCTGCAAGCCGAGTTGCGTGCCTGACGTCGACTGGGTGATCAGGCTCGGCTTGAGCACCGGCAACGCGTGGGCGAGGATGCTCACGATGATGTCGAGCGCCGGCGCGACGATCAGCACGAGCGCGATGCCGCAGAGCGTCCAGAAGATGCCCGCGCGGATGTGACTCTGGCGCGGCCTAGACACCACGCCCCACCGGAAGAACGCCGCCCGACACCTTGCGCACCACAAGACGGCCGGCAAAGTTGGTCAGCAGGCTGATCGCGAGCAGGAGCAAGCCGAGCTCGGCGAGCGCGTGGATGCCGGCGCCGGTGGTGTCACCGAAAGCACCGTCGAGCGTGGAGGCGATCCAAGCTGCGATCGTGCTTGTGTTGCCATAGACGTTGCTCGGCACCGAATAGATGTCACCGATGATCAGGAGCACGGCGATGGTCTCGCCGAGCGCACGCGCCCAGCCGAGCAGCGATGCGGCCACGATGCCGGTGCGGATATAGGGAATCGTCACCACGCGGACGGTCTCGTAGCGGGTCATCCCGAGTGCCAGTGCACCTTCCTTGGCAAGGATCGGGACGCGTCGCAATAGCTCGCGCGTGGTGGAGGCGACGATCGGGATGATCATCACGGCGAGCACGAGGCTCGCAGTGAGCAAACCCTGCCCCTGGCCGACCGGTCCTTTGAAGAACGGGATCAGATGGCCGATCGCGCTCAGCGGCGGGAAGATGTGGGCGGCGAGGAACGGTCCGAATACCGCCACGCCCCAGAGCCCGAACACCACGCTCGGAATTCCCGCCAGCAACTCGAGGAAGACGCCCAGGGAGTCGGAGATCTTGCGCGGGATGATCTCGCTGAGCATGAGCACGCCGCCAACCGAGATCGGCACCGCCAGGACGAGCGCGATGATCGAGGTGGAGAGGGTGCCCACGATCAGCGGCAGCACCCCGTACACCGCGTGCGGAGGAGCCGCCACGCCGTTGTGCGTGACCGTGGTGGTCGCGTAGAGGTTGCCGAAGCTGAAGACCGATCCAGTGAAGAACGACAGGCCACTGAAGATGATCGATGGCAGTGCGGTGATGAACATCACCGCGGCGATCACCACGAGGATGGCGGTCGGCACGACCGATGCGACGCCGCTGACGGCGCGCAGCACACGGTCGCCGCGAGTCAGCTCGCTGTTGCTGAGTCGATGACGTGCGCGGCCGGTGTCGACCTTGCCGGCACGCGCACTGATCATCGACATTGTGGTGGGCTCGTTATCCGGTGATGGAGGAGATCTTCGCCTGGATCGCTGACAGCACCGATGCGGGAACCGACGTCTGCAGGGCCACGAAGTTGTCCTTCGCGAGGTACGTGGCCTGCGATCCGCCGTTCGGATCGATCGTCCAGTCCAGGAAGGTCCGAATCGCGAGCGCGTCATCGCTCGACGACTGCGTCGTGTTCACCACGAGGTACTCGAAGTTGACGATGGGGTACGACTGAGCGCCGTCCTGGTAGATCAACGAGAGCGCCAGGTTCGACGGAATCGAGGATGCGCCGGCGGTGACTGCCGCGGCGACCGTCGTGGGCGTCGGGGTGAGGAAGTTGCCCGACTTGTTCTCCAGCATCGCTTCGCCAAGCCCTGCGGTCTGTGCCGCCGCCGATGCGCTCACACCGATGTACGCGATACATCCGGCCTTGCACGCAGCGACCATGCCAGGGTTGCTCGACGCGCTTCCTTCACCTGCGACCTTGGGCCAGGACACGGTTGTCCCGAATCCCGGTCCATTCGACCACGTGCTGTTGGTGGCGCTCAGGAAGGACGTGAACAGGAACGTGTCACCCGAGCTTCCCTGGCGGACCAGCGGGATGATGGTTGTCGCCGGAAGCGTGGCGCCGGAGTTGAGTGCCGCGATCGCCGGATCGTTCCACTTCGTGATGGTACCCGAGTAGATCTTGGCGAGCACGTCGCCGCTGAGCTTGAGGCTCGTGATCCCGGGAAGGTTGAACCACACGCCCTGCGCCGACACCGCAATCGGAATGTTGGCGAGCGTCGGGTTCGCGGTGAACTGCGCCGGACTCATGTACGCGTCCGTGCCGCCCATCAACGAGTTGCCTGCGATTGCGTCAGTGATGCCCTTTCCCGACCCCCCGCCGGTGGGAGCGAGTGTGATGTTCGAATACTGCGTGGTCAGCGGTGTGACCAGCTCCTGCAGGAACGGCAGCAGCAGTGTCGAACCGCTCTCGGTCAGTGAGACAGCAGCTGTGGGATTTCCCGTTGCCGCCGGCGCCGGCGTCCCACTACTCGATGACGTCGCTGCCGGTGTCGAACTGCCTCCGCAGGCGACGACCGCCAGCGCTCCGAATACTGCGATACCCCCCATCAAGCCCGTGCGCATGTATCACCTCTCCTCTGTCGTGCCAATGCTTGCCACCGGTTGATACCGGTGGAACAACGGTTACCCGATGCGGCCGCTGACATATTGCCGGCTGCGTTCATCCTCGGCCGCGTGAAAGAACTTGTCGGTCGGGGCGGTTTCGACGAGCTTCCCGGCCATCAGGAAAACGACGTCGTCGCTCAGGCGCATCGCCTGCCCCAGGTTGTGCGTGACGATGAGAATCGTCATGGTGTCGCGCAGGCTGCGCAGCAGCGCCTCGATGTGCTCGGTAGTCGCCGGGTCAAGTGCCGAAGTGGGCTCATCCAGCAGGAGCACGTCTGGTTCGAGGGCGAGCGCACGCGCAAGACAGAGCAGTTGTTGCTGACCGCCGGACAGCGTGAACGGCGATGCATGCAGGCGGTCCTTCACCGCGTCCCAGAGTCCGACCTCGGTGAGCCGCTGTTCCACCACCTTGCTGTCATCGCCGCGGGCAATCATCCCGTGGGCGCGAGGAGCGATCGAGATGTTGTCCTCGATGCTCTGCGGAAACGGATTCGCGCGCTGGAACAGCATGCCCACGTGACGGCGCAGGTCGCGCACATTGACGTCGCGCCCATACACATTCATGCCGTTGACAACAATCGATCCGTCGACCGACATGTTCAGTGTGTGGTCGTGCATCCGATTCACGGACCGCAGCAGGGTCGTCTTCCCGCAGCCGGTCGGTCCGACGATCGCGGTGATGCGCTTGGTGCCGAACCCTACATTGATGTCGTCGAGGAGCTTGCGTTGGATCAGCCGCACGGTGAGATCACTCACAGAGACCGCCGTCGCCGTGGCCGTTCCGTTCTCCGGGGCGGCCGTCGACGTAGCAGCGCTCAAGAACCCCGCTCCAACCACCATGCTTCGCAGCCTAGCGGCGGGAAGTTTGTGCAGGTGTTAGGTGATGGTTAAGAAACGGGAGAGCGTGCGAAACCTGTCAGCAGGGCCCTGACGGCGGCGCCTGGATCGGGTCCTGCCGCAGCCCTTACGACGGCGATCCGTTCCGCACCGGCGGCGATAACCCCGGGCAGCGAGGCCGCGTCGATCCCCCCGATGGCGAACCACGGACGCGGCTCCCTCCCGTCCCGGGCGCGCGCCGCCGCATGGCCCACGACCTCGAGTCCGGTCGCCGGCCGGCCCGGCTTGGTCGGCGTCGCGTGGAGGGGACCGACGCAGAGGTAGTCAGCCTCGGGGTCGCCGGCGTCGAACTCCATCCCCGAGTGCGTCGACAGTCCGATGATCATCTCGGGCCCGACCACCCGTCGCGCCCAGGCGGGCGGGAGATCATTCTGGCCGACGTGGACGCCGTCCGCGCCGGCGGCGACGGCGAGGTCGGCGCGGTCGTTGATCATGAAGAGCGCGCTGTGGCGGTCCGCGGCGGCCCGGAAGTCCTCGCTCCAGCGGAGGATGTCACCCGCCTCGGCGTCCTTCTCGCGCAACTGGATGATGTCGGCTCCAGCCCCGAGCACGGCCTCGAGGAACGCGGCGAGATCACCTTCGGCCTGGCGCGCCCCGGTGACCACGTAGAGGCGGGCTCGCGCGAGGCGCTTCCGCCGCGCGTCACCCCGACCCGGCATCACCCGCCGCGGGCACCACCTTGGGACGGTTGCCGAGGTCCGCGATTCCCTCCCAGGAGGTCGACGCCTCGGCGTAGAGGCGCTGCGGAATCCGCCCGGCCCTGAACGCGAGCCGGCCGGCTTCGACCGCGCCGGCGATCGCGCGCGCCATGAGCACCGGCTCAGCCGCACGCGTGATCGCCGACGCGACCAGGACGGCGTCGCATCCCAGCTCCATGGCGATGGCCGCGTCCGAAGCGGTGCCCACCCCGGCGTCGAGCACAACGGGGACTCCGGCGCGCTCGCGAATGATCCGCAGGTTGTACGGATTGCGAATTCCCGAGCCACTGCCGATCGGCGCTCCAAGCGGCATCACCGCTGCGCAACCCAGATCCTCGAGGCGGCGCGAGAGCACCGGGTCGTCGTTCGCGTACGGGAGCACCACGAAGCCGTCGTCGACCAGCTCCTCGGCAGCCACGAGCAGCTCGGCACCGTCGGGCAGCAGCGTGTCCTCGTCAGCGATCACCTCGAGCTTGATCCAGTTCGTCTCGAACGCCTCGCGGGCGAGCCGGGCGGTGGTGACCGCGTCGTGCGCGGTGTAGCAGCCGGCGGTGTTGGGCAGGATGCGCCGCCCCGACTGCGCCACGACGTCCAGGAATGAGCTTGCTCCGGACGGATCCAGGCGGCGCAGAGCCACCGTGACAATCTGGGTGCCGGATGCCTCGAGCGCCCGCTCAAGGATCTCGAGGCTCGGGACGCCACCCGTCCCCATGATCAACCGCGAGCGGAAGCGCTCCCCGGCGATCACCAGGAAGTCGTCTAAGTCAGCCATCTCGCGTCACCCACCCTGGACCGCATGCAGGATCTCGAGGCGATCACCGGCGGCGAGCGTCGTGTCGGCCCAGCTGGCCCGAAGCACCACGTCACCGTTTCTCGCCACCGCGATGCCGCGCTGCTCGGGGGAAAGCTCCATCTCGCGGAGCAGGTCGGTCAGTCCCAGGCCGTCGGCAACCTCGCGGCTCTCGCCGTTGACCACGATGATCACGCCCTCACCTCGGCCGTCCGGCGAAATCGTGAGGGTGACCAGGGCGCAGTGGCCTCGGGCCACCGGCCGCCTGCCAGGACCCCCGCCACGGCGTCGGCGGTGGCGGGTGCCAGGAGATAGCCGTTGCGGAAATGACCGGTCGCCACGATGAGGCCTTCGGTTGTCGATTCACCGACCATCGGCATATTGTCCGGCGACCCCGGCCGCAGACCGGCTGACGCCTCCGCCAGCTCGAGCTCGGCAACGTCGGGCAGCAGCGCTCGTGCCTCGCGGAGCAGCTCGTAGACCGCGCCGGCGATCACCGACGTGTCGAACCCTCGCTCCTCGACGGTGCCACCGATGACCACACGGCCGTCGCCCCTCGGCAGGATGTAGACGGACTCACCCCGGATCGTCCGGGCGATCATCTCGGGAGACCCTCGCAGACGCAGGATCTGCCCCTTCACCGGTCGCACCGGTGGGATGTCCTCGGCGGGGACGCCGGGGACCGCGCCGGACCAGCACCCGGCCGCAAGCACGACCTTCGACGCGTCGAGGCGTTCCCCGCTCTCGAGTCCCACACCGGTGACCCGGCCGCGCTCAACGATCAGTGAGGCACGGCTGCGCTGGATCTGGACCCCGAGCCGGCTGCAGGCCTGGAGCAGAGTGGGGACCATGGCGCGGGGATCGATCTGGTGGTCGGATTCGACGAGCATGCCGCCGCGTATCGATGGGGCAAGCCCGGGCTCGAGCTCGCGCGTCTGGCTCGAGGTCAGCCGTTCCACGGGAAGCCCCAGATGCTGACGGAAGCGGAACTGCCGCTCGAGCACGGCCTGCTCGTCGCCGTCCACCGCCACATGCAGCGTCCCGGTCTGGCGGTAGCCGGCCGAGCGGCCCGCATCGAGCTCGAGCTCGGCGATGAACGACGGGTAGCGCGCAGCGGAGTCGCAGTTCAGCGCCACCACCGCCTCCTCGCCGAACTCCGCCTCGCCAACTGGAGCGATCATTCCCGCGGCGAAATGGGACGCGCCGGATCCCGGGTCGGGATCGACGACGGCCACGCTGAGGCCGGCCCGAGCGGCGCGCCAGGCCACCGACAGACCGATGACCCCGCCGCCGATGACCGCTGCGTCCACGCGTCTCCTCAAATGCCTGGTCGAGTTTACGGGGACAGCTCGATCGCGCCGATTCGGTCGAGGCGGTACCCCACCCCAAACACGGTGGTGATCCGGAACGGGACCTGCTCGAAGGGCTCGAACTTCTCGCGCAGCCAGCGGACGTGCACGTCGACGGTCTTGGGATCGCCGTAGAAGCGGTTGCCCCAGACGGCAGCGATGATCGCCTGACGGGAGAGCACCCGGCCGGCGTTGCGGAGCAGCAAGGAGAGGAGGTCGAACTCCTTGGGTGCCAGTCGGACCTCGACGTCCTCGACGTGGACGGTGCGCGCGGCCCGGTCGATCCTGAACCCTTCGAACTCCTCGATCTCTGGCCCGCCGGCCGGCCGCGAGCTCATGTCCGAGCGGCGCAGCAGCGCGGTGATCCGCGCCAGGAGCTCATTGAAGGAGAACGGTTTGGTGACGTAATCGTCGGCACCGAGCTGCAGCCCGACGACCTTGTCGACCTCGGTGCCCTTGGCGGTGAGCATGAGGATCGGCGTCGATGACTCCTGGCGGAGCACACGGCAGACCTCGAGACCGCTCAGCCCCGGAAGCATCACGTCGAGCAGGATCAGGTCGGGTCGCTCGCTCCGCGCCATCGCAAGCGCATCGGGCCCGGTGGCCGCCTCGACGACGACGTAGCCCTCGCGCGCGAGGTTGTAGCGAAGCGTCTCGCGGATGGCATCCTCGTCCTCGACCACGAGAATACGTTTGGCGACGGTGGACGCCATCAACCGAGCTTAGCGGTTCGCCTCGGGAGCCGCCCGAACGACGAGCCTATACTCGCCTTGGTGGAGGCGCTGGACGTCGTCGAGCTAGTTTCCGGCTCAGGAAGCATCGATGTGCTTCGGGCCGTCGGGCTGCTGCTCGACCCGGGCATCGTGGGCCTGGACGACAAGGGAAAGGTGCTGCTCGCCAACGAACCTGCTCGCCGGCTGCTCGGACTCGCGCTCGTCGAGGGTTCGGACTTCGTGGCCGGCGAGGTGGACTACCGCCTCATGCGTCTGCTTGATGCCGCGCGGCAGAGCGGGCGCGTCGAGGAGCGCGCCATCACCCTGCACGATCGTGACTTCAACGCTCGGGCGATCGCGCTCAACGGCGAGGTCTCGACACTGCTCATGGTGCGGGACGAGACGCGCGTGCATCATCTCGAACGAGTTCGGCGCGACTTTGTCAGTAACGTGTCGCACGAGCTGCGCACGCCGATCACCGCGGTGCAGCTCATCGCCGAGACGCTGGCGAATGGTGGGCTGGAGGACTCCGATGCCGCCGCCGACTTCGTCCGCCGGATCGGACAGGAGGCGTCGCACATGGCGCAGATGGTCGAGGAGCTGCTCGAGCTCAGCACCATCGAGTCCGGGCTCCGGCCGATGGCGAGCGAGCGCGTCCCGATCACCGAGCTGATGGGCAGCCTCGATCGCCTGCGCCCGCTCGCTGAAAGCAAAGGTGTCTCGCTCGACATCAGCGTCACTCCCGGGACCCCGGATCTGATCGGCGACGCGTCGCACCTCGGACAGGTGCTTCGGAACCTCGCGCACAACGCGATCAAGTTCACACCGTCCGGTGGGGTCATCTCCATCAGCGCGGCGCCCGGGCCTGACGGCCAGGTGGTGCTGCGTTGCCGGGACACGGGGGTCGGCATCACCCCGGCGGACCTGCCACGGATCTATGAGCGCTTCTGGAAGGCGGACAGCTCGAGGCAGCGCGACGGCGAGGGCTCAGGCCTCGGGCTCGCCATCGTCCGCCATGTCGTCGAGGCGCACGGGGGCACCGTGACGGTCACGTCCGAGCCTCGCCACGGGACGGAATTCCAGGTGGTGCTCCCGGCCACTGGCGCCGGCTGACCGAGCGGCGTTCGAGCCGCTTGCCGCCGCGGAACCTGGTTGGTTACCATTCGACGATAGTTACGACGTAGAAAGCTTCCTTGCAGGGGGAGGCCCATGGCGGAACGCGTACTCGACATCGATGCATCGCCGCCGATCGAGGCGCTGCCCGCGCTTCTCGACCGGCACTCGGAGCTGCTCGACCACGGTCTCCGGAAGACCGGGCCACGGATGAGAGGCCTGCTCCGCCAGATGTCCGCGTACCACCTGGGGTGGACGGACGCCCAGGGCCGCCCGGCAAACGATCCCGCCGGGAAACGGATCCGCCCGGCGCTGGCGCTCTGGGCGTGCGAGTCGCTCGGAGGAGACCCGGACTGGGCGCTCCCGGCGGCGGTCGCAGTCGAGCTGATCCACAACTTCACGCTGATCCACGACGACATCCAGGACGGCGACCAGCTCCGCCGCCATCGCCCCACCGTCTGGACGATCTGGGGCGCCGAACAGGGCATCAACGCCGGCGATGGCATGTTCGCCAATGCCCTGAGCGGCCTGCTCGCGCCGGGACCCCGTCCGGGACGACGAATGCGCGCCGCGCACCTGCTCAGCTCGGCCGTGGTGCAGGTGGTCGAGGGTCAATGCCTCGACCTCTCCCTCGAGGGCCGTGCCGGCGCCGCCGAGTCGAGCTACCTCCGCCTCGTCACGATGAAGACCGGTGCGCTGATCGGCGCCGCGATGGCCGCGGGCGCAGTGCTCGCCGGGGCGCCCCGCGCCGTGGCCCAGCGCTTCGATGCCGCGGGCAGGTTGCTCGGCCTGGCGTTCCAGGTCCGCGACGACTGGCTGGGGACGTGGGGGGACCCACAGATCACCGGCAAGGGTCGCAGCGGCGACCTGCGTCGCCGGAAGCTCACCTACCCAGTGGTCGCGGCATACGAGGTGGCGACGCCATCACGGCGTCGCGAATTGCGCCGGCTGTTCCGCGAACGCGAGCCCGGTGGCGAGTTCCGCTTGCGCGCGCTGCTCGACGATCTCGGTGGGCCGGCACTCACTGCCGGCGTGCCGATGGTGCTGGCGCGCGACGCCATCGCCGCGCTGACCGGTCTTCCCGATGAGGCCGTCACCGACTTCGCGGATCTGGCGATCCATGTTGCTGAACGCAACCGTTAAGACGAGGACCGACACGAAGACCGGATCGCGCACGGCCTCGCGCAAGGATGAGCACCTGCGCATCAACATCGAGGAGGACGTTGCCGCCAAGGGTGTCGAGAGCGGTTTCGACGACTGGCGATTCGTGCACCGCGCGCTCCCCGAGATCGACCTCGATGACGTGCAGCTGCGCAGCCACCTGCTCGGCAGTCATGTGGATGCACCGCTGCTGATCTCCTGCATGACCGGTGGTACCGAACAGGCGCAGACCATCAATGAGCGGCTCGCGCGCGCCGCGCAGGCTCACGGCCTCGCGATGGGTCTCGGTTCGTGCCGGGTCCTGCTCGAACAGCCCGAGGTTCTGTCCACGTTCGACGTGCGCGCGCTCGCACCCGACGTGCCGCTCCTCGCCAACCTCGGTGCGGTGCAGCTCAACCTCGGCGTCGGTATCGACGAGTGCCGTCATCTGCTCCGCGTGTTGCAAGCGGACGCGCTCGTGCTGCACCTCAACCCACTGCAGGAGGCGCTGCAGACCTCGGGCAACACCGCGTTCGGAGGACTGCTTGCACATATCGCGGCGCTGTGCGCTGGCCTGGGTGCGCCGGTGATCGTCAAGGAGGTCGGCTGGGGCATCGCCGACGACCTCGTGACCCGGCTCTTCGAGGTCGGCGTGGCGGCCGTCGACGTCGCCGGTGCGGGTGGAACATCCTGGAGCGAGGTCGAACGTCATCGCATGACCGACCCGGTCCGCGCGCGCGTCGCCGCGTCATTCGCGGGATGGGGAATCCCCACCGCGGATGCGCTGATCCGCGCACGCAGTGCCGCACCGGGCAGCGTGCTGATCGCCAGTGGTGGTGTGCGCAACGGCATCGACGTTGCCAAGGCGCTGACGCTCGGCGCCGACTCGGTGGGAATTGCCGGGCCGCTCGTCCGCGCCGCTGCCGCGGGTGACGAGGCGCTCGACGAGACCGTCACGGTGATCCTCGAGGAGTTGCGTCTCGCCATGTTCTGCGTCGGCGCATCGCGAGTAGCCGACCTCCGGCGCGACGCACCCCTGGTCCATCGCGACGGGCGTGCACTCTGATGGCGCAGCACACCGTCTCCCTCGCTGCCGCAGACGCGTACTGCCGGCGGCTTGTCAAGCACTACGAGAACTTCACGGTCGCCTCGCGGCTGTCACCCCGCGGGTTGCGTCGCGACCTGACCAGGGTGTATGCGTTCTGCAGATTCACCGACGACCTCGGCGACGAGAGCGGTGACCGCGTGGTGGCGATGCGACGCCTGCGGCGCTGGAGAGACGAGACCCACGAGAGCTTCGCGTACGACGAGCGCACCCATCCGGTCCTGGTCGCGCTGGCCGACACCGTCGAGCGTTTCGGCCTGGATGCTCAGCCGTTCATCGATCTGATCGATGCCAACCTGCAGGACCAGCGCGTTGATGTCTACGAGGACTGGGCGGCGCTGCGCGGTTACTGCACGCACTCCGCGGCGCCGGTCGGACGGATCGTCCTTCGGCTCTTCGACATTCGCGATCCGGCCGCGGTCGCGCTGAGCGACGACGTGTGCATCGGACTCCAGCTCGCCAACTTCGCCCAGGACGTGTCCGTCGACAGGCGACTCGGTCGTACGTATCTGCTGCAGAGCGACATCCGCGAGCACGGCGTCGAGGGAGCTACTCGCGCGATGTGCGAGCGCGCCCGCGGCTTGCTTGCATCGGGCGTTGCGCTCGAGGCGCTCGCGCCGCCACGGCTGCGCGTGCAGCTCGCGCTCTACCGCCTCGGCGGTGAGGCGATCCTCGACGCCATCGCCGCTACCGGCTATCGCACCGCGACCACGCGCCCCACCGTCGATGGAGCAGCCCGCGCGCGCATCGTCGCTGCAGCGCTTTCGGCGGGGCTGCGCCGTCATGACAGGCGGATCGCGCCGGTCGCAGCGCGTACCGCGGGAGAGCGGCGTGCTTGACACTCCCACGCTTCCCGACGTCCGCGCCCTGGAGCGCTACTGCGAGGACATGGCACGGCGCGAGGCCGCCAACTTCTATTGGGGTTTCATCGCCCTGCCCCGCCGGCAGCGCACGTCGATCTACGCGCTCTACGACTTTGCCCGCCAGGTCGATGACGACGCCGACCTCGACGGCCGCTCGTCGCGTGAACGACGCCTGGAGCACCACCGACGCCGCCTTCGCGAGACCCGACCCGGCGACAGCACCGACCCGGTCATGGGCTTGCTCGCGATCGCGATGCGGCGTCACGCGATTCCGCTCGCCGAGCTGGACATGCTCATCGACGGTGTGGCCATGGACCTCACCACCACGCGCTATGAGACGTGGGAGGAGTTGCAGGCCTATGCCAACCTGGTCGCGTCGGTCGTCGGGCGCATGTGCGTGCGCATCTTCGGCTTCCGCGATCCGATCGCGCTGGAACGCGCTGACGAGCTGGGTGTCGCGCTGCAGCTGATCAACATCCTGCGTGACGTGCAGGAGGACGCGAGCCGCGGGCGCATCTACCTGCCGCGCGATGAGCTCAAGGCGTTCGGCATCACCGAGGGCGACATTCTCGACGGTCGTGTCGCGCCGGGATGGCACGCTTTCATGGCAATGCAGATCTCTCGCGCGCGTGCGATGCACGCGTCGGGCATCCGCGTCACCGAGTCGATTCCCAAGCAACCCGCCGTGTGCGTGCGCACGATGGCGGGGATCTACCTCGGGATCCTCGACCAGATCGAGGCCGCACCGGAGCTCCCGCTGCGTGGACGTGCGCGTCTCTCGAAGGCGGCGAAGCTCGGGGTGATGGCGCGCTCATGGCTGGCGGCGGTATGACTCGACAGCCACGCGTTGCAGTGGTCGGAGCGGGCTTGGCGGGCCTCACGGCGGGGCTCGCCCTCGCCAGGCGCGGCTGGCGCGTCGACCTGTACGAGCGTTCTCGCCTGCTCGGCGGCAAGACGACGTCCTTCGAAGTCGAGGGACATGAGGTCGACTGCGGACAGCACGTCGTGCTCGCCTGCTGCACCGCGACGCTCGACCTGATCGACGAGCTCGGCCTCAACGACTCCCTCTACGTGCAACCGCGATTCGAAGCCACCGTCCTCTCGCGCAAGCGTCCGCCTGCACACCTGCGCGCATCGTCACTGCCGGCCCCGTTCCACCTGATGGCTGGTTTCGCGCGCTATCCGTTTCTGACAACGCTCGATCGCATCCAGGTCGGTCGTGCGTTGCTCGCCGCGCGCGGAGAGAGGGCCCCGAAGGGCGACATGGCCGCGTGGTTGCGTCGCCATCATCAGGGCAGCCGTGCAATGCGTGCCTTCTGGGATCCGTTCCTCGTACCGGCACTGAATGCACCGCTCGACCGCGTCTCCGCGGAGATGGGGCTCTTCGTCATCCGCACGGCCTTTCTCGGAAGCAGTGACGCCGCCCGGATCGCGTATCTGCGCGTTCCGCTCGTTCGGCTCGCGGAGGCCGCGGCGGCCCGGTTCGACGGAGTCCATCTCCGCCAGGCCGTTGTCGGAGTGCATCGTGAGGGCAACCGCGTCACCGGCGTGAAGTTGAGCGGTGGGACCGGCGCGGCGTGCGACGCATGCGTGCTCGCCGTTCCGCCTCGCCGGCTCAGCACGATTCTCGACGACGCGCCCGCGCTGGGCATCGAGGGTCTCGATGCCTTCGAGCCGATGCCCATCGTCGACGTGCACCTCTGGTACGACCGGCCGGTCCTCGGCTGCGACTTCGCGGCGCTGCTCGACTCCCCCGTGCAATGGGCGTTCGAGAAGTCGCCGGGATACGTCTGCTGCAGCATGAGCGCGGCTGATGCCCTCGTGCAGCGCCCGGAGCGCGAGCTCGTCGAGCTCGGTCGGAGCGAGCTTGCAGCTGTGCTGCCCGAGGCTGCACGCGCGAAGCTGTTGCGCGGTGCTGCCACGCGCGACCCCGATGCGACATTCATCCCCTCGCCGGGCGTGCGCCGCCCCGGTCCGGCCACCGCGCTCCCCAACCTCGTGATCGCCGGGGCCTGGACCGACACCGGATGGCCCGCGACGATCGAGTCCGCGGTGCGCAGCGGCAGGAGCGCGGCACTCACGCTCTTCAGCAACGCGGCCGGGTGGCAGAACGCGCAGGGCTCGAGCGGTGCCGGTGCGCCGATGGAGGTGGCTCATGCCGTCTGAGGCGCTGCGCTCCGCCGTCGACTGGTTGCTCGAGCACCAGGACGCAGCGGGCTGGTGGAGCGGTGAGCTCGAGACCAACGTCACCATGACCGCCGAGCACGTCCTGCTGCTCCGCTTTCTCGGCGTCTCGCACGACGACATTCGCGAGGGCGCGATTCGCCACATCCTCGGCATGCAGCGCCAAGACGGCACGTGGGCGCTCTACCACGACGGACCTGGCGACCTGAGCACGACCATCGAGGCGTACGTCGCGTTGCGCGTGCTCGGTGTCGACGCCACCGACTCGCGACTTCGCGCCGCGCTGCGCATGATCCTGGAGCAGGGTGGCGTCGTCGAGGCGCGTGTGTTCACCAAGATCTGGCTCGCGCTGTTCGGCATCTACCCCTGGGACGGCGTGCCGAGCATGCCGCCGGAACTGGTGCGACTCCCGTCCTGGGCGCCGCTCAACCTCTACGACTTCGCGTGTTGGGCGAGGGGAACGATCGCGCCACTGCTCATCGTCATCTCACGCCGTCCGGTGCGCGACCTGGGCGTCGATGTCAGCGAGGTGATCGCTCCGGGAAGCGCGCGCCGCATGCATCGCGTCGCCGGTTCCGGGATGTTCCTCTGGCTCGACCACGCGCTCAAGCTCTACGACAGGCTCCCCCGCCAGCCGGGACGCGCCGCATCGCGCGCGAAGCTCGTCGAGTGGATCACCGAACGCCAGGAGGCCGATGGCGGATGGGGCGGGATCCAGCCACCGTGGGTGTACTCGCTCATCGCGCTGAACCTCGAGGGCATGTCGGTGGATCACCCGGTGATGCGCCGCGGGCTCGAGGGGTTCCAGCGCTTCAGCATCAACGACGCCGACGGGTTCCGTCTCCTCGCCTGCATGTCGCCGGTGTGGGACACGGCGTGGGCGATGCTCGCGCTGCGCAAGGCCGGACTGCCGCGCGAGCATCCGGCGCTGCGCCGAGCGGTGGACTGGGTGCTCGCTGAGCAGATTTCCGGCGGTGGTGACTGGCAGGTCAAGGTGCCGCTCAGCCAGTGCGGCGGGTGGGCGTTCGAGTTTGACAACGACATCTACCCGGACGTCGACGACACTGCGGTCGTCGTGCTCGCCCTGCTCGAGTCGGCAGACCGCGACCACGTGGCGAAATCCGTTGATAGTGCTGTCCGCTGGTGCAGGGCGATGCGGTCTCGCAACGGTGCGTGGGCGGCCTTCGACAAGGACAACACCCGCGCGCTCGTGTACAAGCTCCCATTCGCTGATTTCGGCGCGATGCTCGATCCACCCTCCGAGGACGTCACCGCGCACGTGCTCGAGATGCTTGCGGCGGTGGGGTGCGGTATCGACGATCCCGATGTCCCGCGTGCACTCGCATATCTGCGCGCCGAACAGCGCCCGTGGGGCTCGTGGTACGGCCGCTGGGGCGTGAACCACATCTACGGCACGTGGTGCGTGGTGAGCGCGCTGGTTGCGCTGCATGCCGGCGACGACATGGTGCGCAACGCGGCCGACTGGATGCGCCGCGTCCAGAACCCTGACGGCGGATGGGGTGAGACATGCCACTCGTATGTCGACGAGTCGTTCGCGGGCGTCGGGACGAGCACACCGTCGCAGACGGCCTGGGCGATGCTCACCCTGCAGCTCGCGGGACTCGGTGACGATCCCGCATGCGCACACGGCCGGGCGTTTCTCATGGACCGCCAGCACGACGGGACGTGGGATGAGCCCGAGCACACGGGCACGGGGTTCCCCGGTGACTTCTATATCAACTACCACCTCTACCGGCACGTCTTTCCGACCCTGGCGCTCGCGGCCGGCGAGCGGCAGGAATCCGAGGAACGTGTCACCGAGCGAGAGCTCGTCGCCAACCGATAAGCCACGAGAACAAGGAGAGAGCCATGGCGGTGCCACTGCGACAGGCGATGCGAGTTGGGAGCTACGTGGCACGGCAACGGCTGCGCCGCAACGAGAAGTTCGCGCTGGTGCTCCAGCTCGAACCGCTGTATCAGTGCAACCTCGCCTGCGCGGGCTGCGGAAAGATCCAGCACGAGGATCACATCCTCCAGCGACGGCTCTCGGTGCAGCAGTGCATCGACGCGGTCGAGGAATGCGAGGCGCCGATGGTGTCGATCGCCGGTGGCGAACCGCTGGTCCACAAGGAGATCGACCAGATCGTCGCCGCGCTCGTTGCGCGCAAGCGGTACGTCTACCTCTGCACCAATGCGCTCCTGCTCGAGAAGAAGCTGCACCTCTTCACGCCCTCGCCGTATTTCTCGTTCTCGATCCATATCGACGGGTTGCGTGAGCGTCACGACGAGTCGGTCTGCCGCACCGGCGTGTTCGACAAGGCGATCGCCGCCATCGCTGCTGCGAAGGCACGCGGCTTCCGGGTGACCACCAACACGACCTTCTTCGACCAGGACGACGCGCGCTCGATACGCGGCGTCCTCGACTTCCTCAACGATGAGGTGCAGGTCGACAGCATGCAGATCTCGCCCGGATACGCCTACGAGAAGGCGCCGGACCAGGACCACTGGCTCAACGTCGAGCGCACCCATGCGATCTTCCGCGACGCGTTCGCCGACGGCCGGCGCAAGAAGTGGCGGCTCAACCACTCCCCACTCTTCCTCGACTTCCTCGAGGGCAAGGTGGACTTCAGCTGCACCGCGTGGGGGATACCGAGCTACTCCGTGCTCGGCTGGCAGCGTCCCTGCTATCTGATGTCCGACGGCTATGCGTCGTCGTATCACGAGCTCATCGAGACCACCGAGTGGGAGAAGTACGGGCGTGGACGCGACGAGCGCTGCGGCAACTGCATGGCGCACTGCGGGTACGAACCGACGGCGGTGGTGGCGACGTCGGCATCGCTCCGCGAGTCGATCCGCGCGGCGAGCGACAGCTTCCGCCCTCGCGGCACCAAGCCACATCTGAACTGACGTGAACTCGGCGCAGGCAGCGCCCGGCGGCGGTGATGTCTTTCTCACCGGTGCGTCGGGGTTCGTGGGGTCGCACGTGCTCGCGGCCCTGCTCGCCCGCGGCTACCGTGTGCGCGCGCTGGTGCGCGGGCCGTGGGAGGCGCCGCCCGGCGTCGACGTGGTGGAGGGCGACCTGCTCGCACCCGGTGCATTGATCCCCGCATTCCGAGAGTGCCGCTACCTCATCCACACCGCGGCGCTGTACTCGTTTGCGGCTCGAGACCGCGAGGCGATCGCGGCGGTGAACGTCCGCGGGACTGCGGGGATCCTCGAGGCGGCGCGCATCGCCGGGATCGAGCGCTGCGTGGTGACCTCAAGTTCGGCTGCGCTGGCGCCTGCTTCAGCCGCGCACCCCGCGGATGAGACCGCGTGGGCGAGCGCTGATCACGAGGGCTGGTCGTACCACGCGTCCAAGCTCGCCGGCGAACGCGCGGCGCTGCGCGCGCCGATCGCGGTGACCACGGTGCTACCAACCGCACCCGTCGGCCCTGGCGATCATCGCCCGACACCCACCGGCAAGATCATCGTCGACCTGATGCGCGGCCGCATGCCCGCGACCCTCGGTGGCGGCATGAACATCGTCCCAGTAGAGGATGTCGCAACCGCGCACGTGCTCGCCCTCGAACGCGGTCACTCCGGCGAGCGGTACATCGCGGGAGGGGTGAACCTCACACTCGCTGAGATGTGGCGGCTGATCTCACGAGCTGCGGGCAGGCCAGAGCGGACGTTCCGGATTCCCTACGCCATCGCGGCGGCGGCAGCACGATTCGACGCCGTCCGCGTCCGGGCCACCGGCGGCATTCCGGCTATCCCGCTGGAGGGAGCTCGCATGGGCAGGCTCGAGATGTACTCGACGAGCGCCAAGGCGGAGCGCGAGCTGGGATACCGTCCTTCCAGCGCGGACGAAGCTGTCGGACGCGCGGTTCGCTGGTATCGCGAGCACGGCTATGCCGCCTGACGCAGCGGTGCACGCGATCTGCGCCATGGGCGTGGAAGTCTGGGGAGTGCACCGGCGTGCGCCGCATCTCCGCGTCGTCCGGGTCGGCATCGGCGGACGGCCACCGGCGCGGATGCCGGGAATCGTGATCAGCGCCGGGCTCTGCGGTGGCCTGCTCCCCGACCAGGTCCCAGGCACCGTGGTCATCCCAACCGAGGTCGTCGACGAGCAGGGAGTGATCCACGCCTGCGATCCCGGTGTCGTCGCTGCGCTCGACAACGCGGCGCGCTACCTGCGCCTCCCGGTCACCAGCGGTTCACTGATCTCGACTTCGGGGATGGTCACCGGACCGGAGCGCGGGAAGTGGGCCGGCCGCGGCCACGTCGCCGTGGACATGGAGTCCGCGGCAGCAGCGGAATCGGCGGAGCGATTCGGCGTGCTCCGGGTCATCCTCGATACGCCGTCGCGCGAGCTTTCAGGCGCGTGGGTCGAACCGGCGCGAGCGATCCGAAAGCCTTCGAACTGGAGCGAGGCGATCTGGCTCGGTGTCAACGCACCGCGCTACGCGCTCCGGGTCGGCGCGGTCCTAGAGGCGGCCTTCCTCGGCAATATCGACCCCGAGGTATAGCTGCACCGCTCCGCGGAGCATCTGCGCCACCCCGGGGACGTCGAAGTCGAGCGCCATCTGGTGCAGCGCCGCGCGCTGGGCATGGAGCGCCGCCTCGACGATGCGGCACCCGGCCTCCGTGAGCCCGACACGGACCATGCGGCGGTCGGGAGCGCAGCGAAGGGTCCGGACCAGTCCGCGAGCGTTCAACTCGTGAACCATGAGCGAGACGCGCGCCTCCGGTGCCTGGATCAGCTCCGCGAGATCGCCCTGCACGACCCCCTCGGTGCCGGCAGCCCCGGCCTCGAGGAGCAAGTGGTACTGGAGCGGGCTCAGGTCGTGGTGGGCGAGGGAACGATTGATCTGGATCATCGCCTGCCGGAAGCCACGCCGGAACATCGCCGCCAGGCGCAGGTCGTCGATGGTGGCGTCCTGGAAGAAGTCGTTGGTCCGGGCGTCGGGTTCAGCTTTAGCCGCTAGCGTCACGCTTGCGACTTTACAGGGTGCCGAAGGGGCAACTGGGGGCCTCAGGGCATTCTCTGGGAAATGTTTGTTTGCATACGGTAAAAAACGGTGAAGCCGCCGTAATCGAGTTCCATCTCCTCAGGTGGGCGTTGTCAGGATGCTCGCCCAGGGGCCACATCCGAGGGGGGTGCCAGCCAGGGGGAATGGGGGCCTACCGGACGGGAGCGGAGCCCGCGCCAAGCGGGCTACGCCTCTCTCCGCCTTCCGGAGAGAGCCTGGCTGGCGCGCGCCGCCTGCTCAGGCGGATGCCTTCTCGGGGATCTGGTGACCCAGCGCTCGGAGTGCGCGAACGTATTTGGGTGTGCTCTCCGGGTCGCCGGCCCCGGCGGCACGGAGCCGCGCCATGACGGCGTCGATCAATGCGGCATCGGCGTCGAAGAGCTCCACCTCCACCTCGCGGAAGGTCAGCACCGTCGCCTCCCCTGATCGGACAGACACGCGGTCGTCGGCCACCTCGGCACGACGCGTCTCAGCGACGACGAGGTCGACGGTGCGCCGGTCGGTCACCAGCCGGGCGACCGGATGGAGCACCACTTCGCCGACTTCCTTAAGGATCACGTCGACCACAGCCTGCGGAGGCTGGTCGGGCGTCCCCGGGAAGTTGGTCTCCTCGCGCGACACGGCGTCCCCGACCATGCGATCGCCGGCTTTGAGCGTCCATTTCCCCTGCTCTCCGGGAGCGCTGCGATAGCGGAGGCCGAGCTTCGCGTGCAGCAGGGTCAGCGCGTCGGTATCCCAGTACGTCGCGGACAGCTCCACCCTGCCGCGGTCCACCGCGTGGGTCCCCTCCACAGCACCGTCGAGGTCGGGGAGAGCGAAGTCGTCGCCGACCGGCATCTTGATCTCGCGTTCCTCAGGCATCGTCACCACTCTAGGCGGAACACGCGGACATCTGGCAACACCCTGGCGTTCATCCAGGTCAACGCGAAGTGAGGGATCAGGCTCGCTGCTGGGCGACGCTACGCATCACGATGGCGGCGATGGTGACGACCATCAGGCCAATCGCCGGACCGATGAGGAAGGCAGGCGACCAAAAGGTGCACCCCGAGAGACAGCCCCCACCCCCGCCAGGACACTGATAGCTCGAGGGGGCGCTATCGCTCCAGCAGACCCCGAGCGCATGGCCGAGGTAGAACGTGACCACCAACGCAACTACTGTGCCGACCGCCGCAAACACTCGCCACGATCGCATCCACCGAGCCTATCAGCGCAGAAAGGCCGACTCTGCTGCCGGATGATCTTGTTACCGCGACTCAAATGGATGACGTCGCCGGCGCGGGTTTCTTTGACGCCCGCTCGGAGCCTCAGCGTAGGGCGGAGAGGACCCCGGCGGAGGCCGAATAGTCCGGTTTGAGGCTGGAGCCGGGGTCCCCTCCGCCCGCCCTCGACCTCAGTGATCCACGGGCGCGTTAGAGAAACTCTTCGAATCCTGGCCAGGCGGCAACCATCTGCTCGCGCAGTTCGTCCGACAGCGGGAGATACGTTCCGGTTGCCTCCGCAACGACGCCACCGTCTGGGAGGAGCACGCGACCCTCGGTGTGGAGCGCGCGTCGCATCAGCCGGGTGATCCGTCCCTCGACTCGCAGGCGAGTTCCTATTGGGGCGGCACGCCGGAATCGCACCTCTAGCCGCCCGGTGACCACCCAGTGGCGGTGCAACGCGGAGCACCGTCCCATCACGTCGTCGAGGACCGCGCTGATGATCCCGCCGTGTGCGAAGCCGGGAAAGCCTGCGTGATCGTCGCCCGGCGTCCAGTGCGTGAAGACGAGCGAACCGTCCAGCTCGTACTGCAGGTGCAGCCCCGATGGGTTGCGCAGTCCGTGCACCCAGTTCTGCTGGAACTCGCTGCGATCGTTGAGCCAGGCCGGGTCGATCTCGTGGTTGATCACGAAGCCGTCAGGCGCTCCATGCCGCCGAGATACGGGCGCAGCGGCTCGGGAATGCGCACCGTGCCGTCTTCCTGCTGGTAGGTCTCGAGCACCGCGTCGAAGGTGCGCGGCACCCCGAGCGCGCTGCCGTTGAGCGTGTGCACGTGGCGCACTTGGCGGCCCTCTTTGGTGCGATAGCGCGCATTCATGCGCCGCGCCTGGAATTCGCCGCACACCGAACACGACGAAATCTCGCGGCACATCCCCTGCCCCGGCAGCCACACCTCGATGTCGTACGT
>PKYW01000018.1 GCA_003132805.1 Candidatus Dormiibacterota bacterium
CCGGATTCTCACCGGCTTCCCGTCACCCGGAGCGTTATTCAGTTGTGGCCGATGAGTATGCGCCGGGTCCCGGCGGATTCGTCAAGGGGCGGGTGGGTACACTTGAGGTCATGCTCCAGGGCTCGCGGGCGGTCGCCGTCATCTCCGTCCACGCGTCGCCATTGTCGGATCTGGGCAGCGGTGAGAACGGGGGTATGAACCTCGCCATCCGCCGCCTGTGTGAAGGGCTTTCGCTCCGCGGCGTGCCCACCGATGTGTTCGTCCGGCGTGACGGACCCGGTCCCGACGAGGAGTTGATCGCGCCCCTGAGCAGGCTCGTCCGCCTGCCGGTTGGTCCGGCGCGGCCGCTGCGCAAAGAGGACGTGCGCGACCTGCTCGACGATTTCACCGAGGCAACCATCCGGCACGCGGCGTCTGAGCGTCGCTCGTATCGCGCCATTCATGGCCATTACTGGCACGGTGGAATCGTCGGCCGTCAGCTCCGCGAGGAGTGGGATGTCGCCTGGGTGCAGTCGTTTCACACCCTGGCCCTGACCAAGGCGCGTGCCGGACTGCCGCTCGACGCAATCCGGGCTCAGGCCGAGGGCGAGCTCGCGGCGCAGGCCGACCGGCTGGTGGCGGCCAGCGCCGCCGAGGCGAAGGACCTGATCCGCTTGTACCGCGCCTCACGCGACCGGATCTGCGTTGCGCAACCGGGTGTGGACCCGCGCCTCTTCGCCGAGCACGACGGCTCGGGACTTCGTCGCGGCCTCGGTCTCGACGGCGCCAAGGTTGCGCTGTTCGCAGGGCGCCTCGAGCCCTTGAAAGGCGCTCAGATCCTGCTTGACGCCGCGGCGATCCTCAGGACCCGCCCCGCGTTCGCGGATCTCTCGGTCGTCATCGCGGGCGACGACAGCGGTGATGGCGCCAGTCATGACCGCGGCGGTGAGCGAAAGCGCCTCGAGCGCCACGCGGTCCGGATCGGGGTCGCGGAGCATGCGCACTTCGTCGGCGCCGTGCCCCACGAGCAGCTGGCCGAGTACTACGCGATGGCCGACGTGTGCGTCGTGCCGTCACTCACCGAGAGCTTTGGATTGGTCGCGCTCGAGGCGCAGGCGCTCGGGACACCGGTGGTCGCCGCGGCCGTGGGCGGACTGCGCGAGGTGGTCGAGGATGGTGTCACCGGGTATCTCGTGGAAGGTCACGATCCCGAGGACTACGCCCGCGCCATCGCCGACGTCTTTCGCGATCCGGCGCGTAAAGCTGAGATGGGTGAGGAGGCGCGCCGCCGTGCCGCCCGATTCACCTGGCGTCGTGCGGTGGACCGCCTCGCCGCGATCTATGACCGCATCAGTGTCGAAGGTCAGCCCACCGGGAGCCCGTGTGGCTACGAGGACGACGAGGCCAGGGCGCTGATGGGCAGCGCAGCCAGCTAAGCGCTGACCTCGCCGGAGGCTCGATCCACTTCGCGGGCGTACTGAGCGCGCAGCGTGCTGTCGCGGCCCTCGCGAAGGATCCGCACCGCCGGGCCGGGAAGTTCGCCGCTCTCGAGCGCGAGATCGATAGCCGCAACCACCTGGTCATCGACGAGAAAGTTCGGGTAGAGGCATTCGGTGAACGCCTCGGCCTCGTCGATGGTGCGCTCCGCCCACATCGCGGGCAGGGCATCGAGGTACCGCTGCACATAGGGCCGGAGGAGCTCCGGGTTTGGGCCGTGGGCCATCATGCCGCCGACGCCCACCGAGCCGATGTAGAAGCCCCGCAGGATCGCGGTCATCGAGGCGACCGAGAGCTCGCCGTCGGTCGCGCCCTTCCAGGCCTTGGGCATCGGAACACTCGAGTCCGCGACGCGCTGCCAGGCTTCCTCCTTGGCCGCGGCGGTGGGCCTGGCGGCGAGACACGCCGTACCACGGCGCCGGCCGATGTCGCTCGGGTCGGAGGCCATGGTCGCCTGGATCATCGCGACGTCCGCGCGGCCTTCCTCAGCGAGCTGGCCGACGATGAGCCAGCGGAGATCCGTGTCCAGGTTGATGCCGGGGATCGTCTCGTTACCGTCGAGCATGGCCGCAACCCTCGTCAGCGACTCCTCGGAGGCGGCGGTGCCGACCAGGATGCGCGCCCAGATGAGGCGAAGCTCGGAGGCCAGATCGGGCCGGCCGACCTGCGTCACGGCGACCTGGTGGAGCCGTTCGCGGGCCGCGCCGCGATTGGCGGGGTCTCCGTAAAGGTCGATAGCCGAGCGAGCCTGGCTGGTGACCCGTTCGACGAGCAGTGAATCCTGCTCCGCCGGAGCATGGCGAGCGACCAGCTCCACGAATTCACGAGCCGGCATCTCACCGTCACGGGTGAGATCCCACATCGCCGCCCAGGACAGTGCCCGGGCGAGCGCGTCGGCCAGGTTGGAGAGGTCGGCCTTGAGCGTCGCCAGCGAGCGCTCGTCGAAGCGCAGCTTGGCGAACGTCAAGTCGCCGTCATTGAGGAGCACCAGGTCGGCGGTGCGCTCGCCGACCAGTTCGGTGATGGGCGTGATCGCACCCGTCAGGTCGGTCTCGACACGGCGGCGCAGGCGCAGCACGCCCTTGGAGTCACGGTCATAGAGGCCGATACCGGCGCGATGCGCGCGCAGCGTCGGATGTGCAGGGATTGCGGTCTGCTCGACCGCGAACGCGGTGTACCTGCCGTTCTGCTCGGCGAGATGGGCATGGAAGGTGTTCAGCCCGGTGGTCTGCAACCAGTCCTGACCCCAGCGCGTCAGGTCGCGTCCCGATGCGCGTCGCAGGCAGTCGAGGAATTCCTGCAGGTCCGCGTTGCCCCAGCGGTAGCGTTTGAAGTAATCCTGCACGCCGCGCATGAATGCGTCGTCGCCGACCCACGCCACCAGCTGGCGCATCACCGACGCGCCCTTGTGGTACGTGATCCCGTCGAAGTTCTGGCGCACCGACACGGTGTCGGGCACCTGGTCGGCGATGCGGTGCGTCGTGACGAGCTGGTCCTGACGCGCCGCGATCGACTTGACGCTGTTGGCGAAGTCGACCCAGGCATTGGTGAAGCGGGTGGACTTCTCCATGGCGAGATTGGCCATGTAGGTCGCGAACGTCTCGTTGAGCCAGAGGTCTCCCCACCAACGCATGGTGGTGACGTCACCGAAGCCGTGCACGTGGGCCATCTCGTGCAGGATGGTCTCGGCGCGCCGCTGCAGCTGCGCTTCGCTCGCCTGACCGCGATGGATGTACGCCTCGTTGAAGGTGACGCAGCCCGGATTCTCCATGGCGCCCATGTTGAATTCGGGCACGAAGAGCTGGTTGTACTCGTCGAACGGATACGTCAGGCCGAAGTACTTCTCGAAGAAGTCCAACCCCGCGGCGGTGATCTCGAAGATCTCATCGGCCTGGGCGTCGATCCAGCTGGCGAGCGATTCGCGGCACCACAGCGCCATCGGGATGTCGCGGTGGGTGCGCTGCACGGTGTGGTACTTGCCTGCAACCACCGCGATGAGGTACGGAGGCAGTGGCGGTGTGGTGTTGAAGTGCCAGGTCTTTGCGGTGCCGCGCGGCTCGATGCGCAGCACACGGCCGTTGCCGCAGACCCGCCATGCGCTCGGCGCGGTGACGCTCATGGTCACGCCGGCCTTGAGGTCGGGCTGATCGAAGCACGCGAGCACCTTGTGGGCGTCGAACGGCTCGAAGTGCGTGTACACGTACACCTCGTCGTCCACCGGGTCGCGGAGCCGGTGCATGCCGACGCCGGTGTGCTGGTATTCGCACTGCGCGGTCACCGTCAGGCGGTTCGAGCCTGCGCGCAGACCGCGCAGCCACAGCACGTTGCCGTTGAACGCGTGCTGGGCCTCGGTGAGGCGTTTGCCGTTGAGGGTGCACTCGTCGATCGAGCGCGCCGCGATGTTGATGAAGGTTTCCGATCCCTCATGAGCCGCGTCGAAGACGATCGTCGTCGCGCTCTGGAAGGTCTCTGCTCCAGGGTCGTCACTGAGCACCAGAGACACCTCGTACGCGAGGTTGGACAGCAGTGCAGCGCGAGCCTGGGCGTCGGATTGGGTGAGGTTGTCCTGAAGAGGCGGCCGGTCAAGGGCGGTCAAAGTCACTTGCCGAAGCCTACTAAACTCGCCCCTGCACCGCCCCGGTCGTCAGACGATTGCCACGACGAGGCGACTCAGCGGCGTTGTCCGAAGACGGTGCCGATGGTGCGACGCGTGAGCGCCCGGGGCGCGAGACGCGGTCCCTGGGCGAGCGCGAAGTTCATCACGCCGGGGATCGACACCGCGGCCCCACGGTCGAATGCGCGCAGCGCAATGGTCACGCAGCGCTCGACGTCCATCGTCATGGGCCTGGTGATACGCATGTAGTCCTGGGTGCCGGCGATGGTGTCGAACTCCGTCCGCACGGGGCCCGGGCAGAGGGCGAGGACCCGGACACCCGTTCCGCGGACCTCTTCGGCGATCGCCTCGGTGAAATGGAGGACGAAGGCCTTGGTGGCGGAATAGGTCGCCATGTACGGGACCGGCTGAAAGGCTGACGAGCTCGACAGGTTGATGACCCCGCCGGCCCCTGCCTTGACCAGTCCGGGGATCACCGCGGTCGTGAACTCGTGGAGCGCCACCACGTTGACCTGGACCTCCGCAAGCTCCCGGGCCCGATCGAGGTTGGCGAGTGATCCGCGGGTTCCGTACCCGGCGTTGTTGACCAGGATCCATGGCGGCCGCGTGCGGAGCAGCGAGGTCACGGCCGCGCGGCCCTTCCTGGTCTCGAGATCGGCCTCGAGCACTGCAACGTCGACCCCGTGGCTGGATCTGATCTCGCCGGCGAGCTGTTCGAGGCGATCGACGCGCCTCGCGACGATGGTCAGGTCGTGACCACGCGCGGCGAGCCGGCGGGCGAATTCAGCGCCGAGCCCCGAGGACGCGCCGGTCACGAGGGCTGGGACCGACGCCGGCACAGGTTTGCTCATCAGCGGTTGCTCCGAATCCACGTGGAGGCGGCCTCAAGCGTATCGAGTGCACTACTTCGTCAGTCGCGGATCGTTTGTTACGATCGGCCGCGATGCTGTCGGGCTACGCGCCGATCCTCTTCTTCTTCGGCATCTGCGCGGCGTTTGCTGTCTTCGCACAGCTGCTCAACGCGGTGCTCGGTCCGAAGCGTCCCTCGCCAACCAAGGACCTTCCTTATGAGTCGGGAATGGTGCCGAGGGAGAGCGCGCGACGCCGCTTCTCCGTGAGCTTCTACGTGACGGCGATGCTGTTCATCATCTTCGACGTCGAATCGATCTTCCTCTTCCCCTGGGCCACCATCGTGAGAGAGCTCAAGGTGTTCGGCATCGTCGAGATGGGCATCTTCATCGCCACGCTGCTGGTGGGACTGCTCTATGTCTGGCGCAAGGGGGCGCTGCGATGGGACTGAACAACGAATTGATCGTACCGAGGGCCGGAGGCAGGAGCATCCTCCTCGCCGACGCCGATGCCGGGACCATCGCCCTCCCACGCACCGGTGCCGCGGAACGGACCGCGCTCCAGAGCGGCTTCGTCACCACGACGATCGGGAAGGTCATCCAGTGGGGCAGGTACAGTTCGTTGTGGCCCGCGCTGTTCGGGCTCGCCTGCTGCGCGATCGAGATGATGGCCACGGGTGCCGCGCGCTACGACATGTCGCGCTTCGGCTGCGAGGTGTTCCGGGCGTCGCCGCGCCAGTCCGACCTCATGATCGTCGCGGGTCGCGTTTCTCAGAAGATGGCCCCCGTGCTTCGCCACATCTACGATCAGATGCCGGAGCCCAAGTGGGTGATCAGCATGGGGGCGTGCGCCTCCAGCGGCGGCATGTTCAACAACTACGCGATCGTCCAGGGGGTCGACAAGGTGGTGCCGGTCGACGTCTACATCCCGGGCTGCCCACCACGCCCGGAGGGACTGCTGGACGCGGTCATGAAGCTGCAGAAGAAGATTGCCGGGGAACTCCCCGGCTCGCTGCTCGGGTAGGTGCGATGACCGCCGTGGGGTCGCCCATGAGCGGCGCGCGGGCAGCGGACCTCCTCGAGCGGGAGCTTCCGACCGCGGTGCGCCGTCGCGAGAGTGGAGCCGGCGAGGTGACGGTGTGGGTGGACCGCGTGCAACTGGTCGCGGCCTGCACGCTCCTCCGTGACCATCCAGACGGCGGGTACACGACACCGGTCTTTGTCACCGCGGTGGACTGGCCCGACCGTGAGCCCGCCGAACCGCGCTTTGACGTCGTCTACATGCTCAGGTCGCTCCAGTACAACGATGTCTGCCGCCTGATCGTCCAGGTCACCGAGGACGATCCCGTTGTCCCGAGCCTCGAGGGAATCTTCGCGGGCATGGACTGGCTCGAGCGCGAGTGCTACGACCTCCTCGGCATCCACTTCACCGGTCATCACGACCTCAAGCGGATCCTGCTGCCCACCGACTGGGACGGTCACCCGCTTCGCAAGGACTACGCGTCGTTTGGGGAGCCGATCGCGTTCACCCACAACCTCGAGTGGGCGCTCCCTGCAGCGGAGCGTCCGCGCGACATGCCGGGGGGGTCGCGATGACCGCGCTGCCGCCGCTCGGAAGTCCCACGGCTGACCTCGATCCGCTGAGCGAACAGTACGACGCAGCTCGCGAGCGCCTCGGCATCGAGCCCGGACTGGATGCCATCGACCTGGTCGAGATCGGCGACAGCACCATGGAATTGAACATGGGCCCGATGCACCCTTCGACCCATGGGGTGCTTCGCCTGGTGCTCAATCTCGACGGCGAGGTCGTACGCGAGTGCCGTCCGGACATCGGATACCTGCACACCGGGTTCGAGAAGGACTTCGAACGGCACACCTATCAGCAGTGCATCCCGTACACGGACCGTATGGACTATCTGTCGCCGCTCTTCAACAACCTGGGCTTCTCGCTTGCGGTCGAGCGACTGCTCGGCATCGAGGTGCCGCTTCGCGGCCAGTACCTGCGCGTGATCATGTGCGAGCTCTGCCGTCTCGCCAGCCATCTTCTCTGGTACGGCACGAGCGCGCTTGACCTCGGCGCCACCACCGCGTTCGTGTACGCGTGGCGCGATCGCGAGAAGCTCCTCGACATCAACGAGCTGGTGAGCGGTGTGCGCATGCACACGTCGTTCATCCGCGTCGGCGGTCTGCTCGCCGATGTGCCCGATCCCTTCTACGAGATGGTGGGTGCGGTCATCAAGACCTTCCCCAAGCTGATCGACGATCACGAGCTGCTGATCACCAAGAACCCGATCTGGCGGCAGCGGACGATCGGTCTCGGCACGCTGACTCCTGACGACGCGATGGCCTACGGAGCCACCGGACCGGTGCTCCGGGGCAGTGGCGTACCGTACGACCTTCGCAAAGCGCAGCCGTACAGCTCATACGACCACTTCGACTTCGACGTGCCGATCGGTCGCAACGGTGACGTGTACGACCGCTACCTGGTGCGCATGCAGGAGATGCGCGAGTCGCTGAAGATCATCACGCAGGCGTTCGAGAACCTTCCCGACGGCCCCGTGAACACCACCGATCGCCGGGTTGCGCTCCCCCCACGCAACGAGCTCAACACCAGCATGGAGTCGCTGATCCATCACTTCAAGCTCGTCACCGAAGGGATGCGTGTTCCAGTCGGGCAGGTCTACCAAGCGGTGGAATCGCCGCGCGGCGAGCTCGGCTTCTACCTGGTGAGCGACGGGACCAACCGTCCCTACCGCTGCAAGGTCCGTGCACCATCATTCAGCAATCTCAGCGCGCTGCCCCACATGGTCCGCGGCGAGCTCATCGCCGACGTGGTGGCCGTGATCGGCTCCATCGACATCGTCCTCGGGGACGTCGACCGATGACATTGCAGGCGGAGACGCGGACCGCGATCGAGCGTGCCCGCGACCGCTATCCGCTCGCGCGCAGCGCCATCCTCCCAGCCCTCTGGGCGGCGCAGCACGAGCAGGGCCTCATCACCCCGGACGCCATGAGCGAGATCGCCGGGATCCTCCAGGTCACCCCCAGTGAGGTCGAGGCGGTCTCCACCTTCTACTCGATGTACTTCCAGCGCCCCCACGGCCGCCACGAAGTCATCGTCTGCATCAACGTCTCCTGCGCACTCCGCGGCGCCGAAGGCATCGTCGAGCACCTGGAACGAAGCCTGGCGTGCGCATCAGGCGAAACCACGGCAGACGGCGCCTTCACCTGGTCAAGCACGGTGGAATGCCTCGGCGGATGCGGCGGCGCCCCGACGATGCAGGTAGACCACCACTTCCAAGAGAACCTCACTCCAGATCGCGTCGACGCGATACTCGGAGCCTTGCGGTCCGGACCCAGCGCGCGAGAGGCGGGTCCTGTCACCGCGGGGACCCCTCGCCGTCGCGCTTCTGGCGCGCCGGCGCTGCCCCCCGCGGCGCCACCCGCCGCCCCATCTGCCTCGGCGACCGGCCCGGCTTCCGAGACGTCTCCGGATCAGGGTTCGGAAGGCGAATCGCCACTTGCAACGCCAAAAGAACCGGAGCAGTCGGCGATTACCGGGCCGGGCGTGAAGCGGTCACGACGGCCGGGTAAGGGCGCTCAGTAGCATGCAGCGGCCGATGAGTACACCCGCGCCGAACCGGGCGAGCGTCGATGGCTGAGTACAAGCTGCTCACGAAGGATTTCGGCGCGGCTGATCTCCAGACGCTCAAGGGATACGAGAAGGTCGGTGGCTACCAGGGGCTGCGGGACGCCTTCAAGAAGTTCACCCCGGAGACGCTGATGGCGGAGGTGAAGACGTCCAACATCCGCGGGCGGGGAGGGGCGGGGTTCCCGACCGGGATGAAGTGGTCATTCCTGCCCAAGGATGTCTTTCCGCGCTACCTCTGCTGCAACGCGGATGAGTCCGAGCCGGGGTGCTTCAAGGATCGCTACCTCATCGATGAGAATCCGCACCAGCTGATCGAGGGACTCCTGATCGCGTCGTACGCGCTCCAGGTGAACACGTCCTTCATCTACATCCGCGGGGAGTACCACGACCAGCGACTCCTGCTCGAGCGCGCCGTCGAGGAGGCCCGGGCGGGTGGCTACATCGGCAAGAACATCCTCGGCAGCGGTTTCGATTGCGACGTCATCGTGCACGGCGGCGCAGGTGCGTACATCTGCGGCGAGGAGACCGCGCTCATCGAGTCGCTCGAGGGGCTTCGCGGCCAGCCGCGCCTCAAGCCGCCGTTCCCGGCAGTCAAGGGTCTCTACGGACAACCGACTGTGGTCAACAACGTCGAGACGCTCTGCAACATGCCGCATATCGTGCAGCGCGGCGGTGAGTGGTTCAAAGCGCTCGGCACCGAAAAGAGTGCAGGAACAAGGGTTTTCTGCTGCAGCGGTCACATCAATCGCCCCGGTAACTACGAGATGCTGCTCGGCACGCCGATTCGCGAGCTCCTCGACGAGGAGTGCGGCGGTATCTGGAAGGGTCACACGCTCAAAGCCTTCCAACCCGGGGGCGGATCGATGCAGGTGTTGCTGCCGCAGCATCTCGATCTCCCGCTCGACATGAATGCGGTACAGGAGGCTGGGTCGTCGCTCGGTGCCGGCGCGATGATCTTCATGGATGAGAACACGTGTCTCGTTGACGTGTCCATGCGACTGGTCGACTTCTATCGCCACGAATCGTGTGGCAAGTGCGTGCCGTGCCGCGAGGGCACCTACTTTGAATCCGAGCTGATGCACCGGCTCGAATCGGGTCTGGCCACACGCGCGGAACTGGCCAGCCTCACCGACATCTGCTCGAACATGGACGGCCGCTGCTTCTGCCCGCTCGGTGACACGGCGACCTGGTTCGTGATGTCGGCATACAAGTACTTCCGTGACGAGTTCGAAGCCCACTGCGGAGCCGGCCGCTGCCCGGTGAGGGCGCAGGCCACGGCTCTGGTGGCGTGACCGCGGTGGCGGAGACGGGAACGCCGCCCGGGCAGCCGGACGACGGCCGCGTCGGCATCAGCATCGACGGACGCGAGCTCCGCGTTCCCAAGGGAACGCTCGTGCTCGACGCGGCGACCGAGGCAGGCATCCACATCCCCATCTACTGTGCGCATCCCAAGATGGACCCGGTCGCGGTGTGCCGGATGTGCCTGGTCAACATCGAGAAGTTCCCGAAGCCGCAGCCGGCCTGCGCGACGGTCGCCGGTGACGGCATGGTGGTCCGCACCAACCTGCCCGAGGTCACCAAGCTTCGCGAGGGGATGCTCGAGTTCCTGCTCCTCAATCACCCGCTCGACTGCCCAGTGTGCGACCGCGGCGGGGAGTGCGATCTCCAGGACTTCACCTTCCGATACGGCCCGGGCATCTCGCGTTTTCCAATCACCGAGAAGGTCCATTTCAAGAAGGCAATCCCGCTCTCCGACAAGATCGAGCTCGACCAGGAGCGCTGCATCCTCTGCTGGCGCTGCGTCCGCTACTACGACGAGATCACCGGTGAGAAGGAGATCGTGCTCCAGCAGCGCGGCGTGGACACGCTGGTGTCGACTTTTGACGACCGTCAGCTGGAGTCGAAGTTCCAGGGCAACCTTCCCGAGGTCTGCCCGGTCGGGGCGCTCACCCACAGGAAGTACCGCTTCGTCTCGCGGCCGTGGGATCTCCAGCGGACCGCGAGTGTCTGCCCCGAGTGCTCGTACGGCTGCAACATCAACGTCGACAGCCGCGACTTCGAGGTACGTCGCTTCGCGTCGCGCGACAACCCGCTCGTCGACGACATGTGGCTCTGCGATCGCGGCCGGTACAGCTTCGATCGCTGGAACAGTTCCGAGCGCGTCCGCCGACCGGTGGTGCGCAGCGACGACGAGCCGCGCGACGTCTCGGTTCCGGAGGCGATCACCCAGGCTGCGCGCCGTCTTCGCGAGATCGCCGATGAGTACGGCCCCGCCTCGATCGGCGTGCTCGGTTCGAGCGCGAGCACGAACGAGGAACTCTTCCTGCTCGAGCGGATCGCGCGCCAGCTGATCGGCACGCCGCACGTCGACCACCAGCTCGATCCCTTCGACAATCTTTCCGCCGCGGAGCACGAACTGGGGATCGCCGAGATCGAGGAGTGCGATGCGCTGGTCGTGCTCGGCACCGAGCCCGAGGAGCAGGCACCGGTGCTCACCCTGCGGCTCTACAAGGCCGAGCGCAAGAAGGGCGCGCGCGTCATCCGGCTCGCGAAGGATGTCGCCGCGGCGGATGCCGTCGCCGCGGCCAAAGGCGCCACGCGAATCGGGCTCATCGCCGATGAGACCAACCGCGCTCATGCCGGCGAGCTTGCGACCGCGCTCGGCGCCGTTGGCTCGGTGCGACGACTCACCATCACCCGCGGGATGAACGGGCGGGGCGCCAAGGATCTCGGCCTGCTGCCGAACATCGGCCCCGCATATGCCGCGGTGACGGAGCGGGGTAAGAACGGTCGCCAGATCCTCGAGGGTCTCGCGGCCGGTGAGATGCGCGGGCTGCTGATGCTCGGTCCGAACCCCGCGATCGAGGCCGAGGGAGACCTGCTCGAACGCGCGGTGCGCAAAGCCGCGTGCGTGGTCGCGTTCGACACGCGACCAGGCATCGTGTCGCGGCACGCGACCGTGCTCTTCCCGGGGCACGCGATCTTCGAGAAGGCCGGAAGCATCACTAACGTCGAAGGGCGCGTGCAGCGAATCCGCGCCGGGCTGCCGCCTGCGTCCGCGACCCCCACGGAGACGCGAGTGCTGACCACGCTGGCGGATCAGATGGGCGCAGTTGGATGGGGTTCGGGTGATCCGCTGGCGGTGAACCGCCTGCTCCGCGAGCAGGTCCCCGCGTACGGGCACGCGGGCAACGGTGGCCGTGCGCTGTTCACCGCCGAGGTTGTGGCGTGATCGGCGGTGACGACTGGAAGGTCCTGCTGCTCAAGTGCGTGGTGCTGGTCGTCTTTCTGCTCACGTCCTTCGCATACCTCACGCTCGCTGAGCGCAAGGTATCGGCGCGCATCCAGCTCCGATATGGTCCAAACAGAGTCGGTCCATTCGGGATGCTGCAACCGGCAGCCGACGGCCTGAAGCTCTTCTTCAAGGAGAACGTCGCACCTGCGCAGCGCGACAAGCTCCTCTACCTGGTGGGGCCCAGCCTGGCAGGTGGGGCCGCGTTGCTCGCGTACGCGGTAATTCCCTGGGGTACCAACAACTTCGCCGGGTACGACTTCCACTGGGACATCGCCCACATCAACGTCGGGTTGCTGTTCATCCTGGGAATCACGTCACTCGGTGTGTATTCGCTGTTCCTGGGTGGCTTCGCGTCGAACAGCAAGTACTCGCTCCTCGGTGGTCTGCGCTCGTCGGCGCAGCTCATCTCCTACGAGATGGCGGTGTCGTTCGCGCTCATCGGCGTGGTCATCCTCTCGGGTTCGCTCGACCTGGAGAAGATCGTCGGCTCCCAGCAGGGGTTGTGGTTCATCGTGTTGCAGCCGCTCGCGTTCATCCTCTACTTCACGGCCGCGTTCGCCGAGACGAACCGGCTGCCATTCGACCTTCCCGAAGCCGAGACCGAGCTGGTCGCCGGCTACCACACCGAGTATTCGGCGATGCGCTTCGGCCTGTACTTCCTCGGCGAGTACATCAACATGGTCACGGTCTGCTCGATCGCCACCGCCCTGTTCCTCGGGGGCTGGCTCCCACTGCTGCCGTTCCATCCATTCGACTGGATCCCCGGGCCGATCTGGTTCCTCGGCAAGGTGTTCGTGCTCCTGTTCGTGATGATCTGGGTTCGCTGGACGCTGCCCCGGCTCCGCTACGACCGGTTGATGAACTTCGGCTGGAAAGTGCTCCTGCCACTCGGCCTGATCAACATCATCATCACCGGCGCGGTCGTCGCGCTCCGTGCATAGGTGAGGCGATGATCAAGGAGATCGCGAAGGGCCTCGCATTCACGCTGAAGAAGATGGGGACACATCCCATCACGGTGCAGTGGCCCGAAGAGCAGAAACCGGTATCGCCACGCCATCGTGGACGCCACATCCTGCACCGATACGACAACGGACTCGAGCGCTGCATCGGCTGCGAACTCTGCGCCGCCGCCTGCCCGGTGGGATGCATCTACGTGCTCGCCGCCGAGAACGACCCCAAGGCGCCGATATCACCAGGCGAGCGCTATGCGGAACGCTACGAGATCAACCTGATGCGTTGCATCTACTGCGGATATTGCGCGGAGGCCTGTCCGACCGAGGCGATTACGCTCGGACCGCGCTTCGAGCTGGCGGACTACCGCCGCGAGCGGACCGTGGTCACGAAAGCAGAGCTCCTGGAGTCCTGGCCCGGCTTCGCCGAGGCACAAGGACCGGCGAGCCCGGTTGGTGCGGGTGCCGACCAGACCGGCCGCGAGGAACTCGATCCCGGTGTCCGGCCGCGCGCCGCGTGGGCCGCGCAGGAGAACACGCTCGACAACAAGACAGCCCCGCTTCCGGGTGAGCTGGGCGTGCCCGTCGACGTGCCGACCGTGATCGAGCCGAGAGAAAACAGAACCTCATGACCGTCCTCTTCGCGATCGTGATCGCGCTCGCGCTCTTCGCGTTCTCGGTGTATATCGGAACGCTCAACCGCGACGTCCGCGACGCGATCGTCGACGTCACCGACCACGCCTCCGG
>PKYW01000095.1 GCA_003132805.1 Candidatus Dormiibacterota bacterium
CGCTTCCCGGGGTGCGACCGACCGCCGGCGTGGACCGACGGGCACCACATCATCCACTGGGCGGACGGCGGGCCTACCGAGCTCGAGAACCTGGTCTCTCTGTGCCGGCAGCATCACCGTACGGTGCACGAGCAGGGCTGGCTCATCCACATCGCCGATGGAGCTGCCGTGGTGGAGCCGCCTCCCTGAAAGGGAGGTGGATGCGACGCGGTGATGCGGTCAGATACTCCGGCTTATTCGCATGCCTGCGACGCCGCGGTAGCTTGTTATGCGATAGCTCGTTAGAGGGTGCGACGCCCTATTGACCCGCCGTGGGCGGTGGCGACTGCTTCCGCGCGCGGGCCTCGTCGTAATGGGTCTGGCACCAGGCGACGGTCTTGGTCGAGCCGAATGGCCAAAGGGGCCTCGGACCGCGTGCGTGCCATGTTGCATGCACTGCCGGGGCCGCACACACGCCGCAGCCTCTTCGCAGCGCGACCGGGCGATCGTGGGCCACCCATATCAGGTAGCGGAAATATCGCATGCGGCTGAAAACGAGAAGAGCCGCAACCACGGCTCCGAGCACACCGACAGCGACCATCGCCCGAGCCTAGGCTCGCCACGCTCAGGCGACGTGACGATCGGGTACCAGAGTTGACGTGCCACAGCGGATGATTGGCGTATGGAGATGGATCCTGACGTCGCCATCAGCCTGAGCCAGGCGGCGCACCAACGACTGCTCGCCACCGTGCTGACCATCGATGACGAGACGGTGGGACACCCGAGCCGGTTGCCGGGCTGGACGATCGGTCACGTGCTCACCCATATCGCCCGCAATGCGGATGGGCACAGCCGCCGCCTCGAGGGCGCGCTGAACGGGGTCGAGGTCGCTCGCTACCCGGGCGGCCCCGCGCAGCGAGAAGCTGACATCGAGGCCGGCGCACGGCGAAACGCTCGCGAGCTCTCTCAGGATGTGGACGAATCCGCGCGCAGGCTCGAGCAGATATGGGCGCAGTCGGCCGCGGCAGGATGGCCGAACGCGGAACTCGTTGCCGCCGACCACTATCCGACCACCGGGAGCCCCGTCCGTCGCCTCCGGGAGGTTGAGGTCCACCACGTCGACCTCGGTCTCGGCTACGAGGTAACCGACTGGCCGGACGAGTACGTCGAGTGGGAGCTCCCGGTCGCGCTGGAGCGCCTTCCGAAGCGACTGGCCAGCGACAAGGATGCCCACCGGTTGCTCGGGTGGCTCACTGGGCGATCGCCAAACCCCGAGGGGGTCGACCTTCCNNCGATTTTCCGTCGTGGCTACGAGGCGTTCACCGCGGGCGACATGGACACCATTCGGGAGTTGTTCGACGAGAACATCGTCTGGCACAACGGGGGCAGGAACCGGTTCAGTCACGACAGGCACGGCATCGACGAGACGCTCGGCTTTTTTCTCGAGCTGATGCAGGCGAGCAACGGCACGTTCCACCTCGACGTCCACGACATCGTGGCGAACGATGAGCATGCGGTTGCGCTGGTCACATCGCACCAGGAAGTCGGTGGCGCCAAGTACGAAGATTTGGGATCCCACGTCGTGCACGTGAAAGACGGGAAGGTGACCGAATCCTGGTTCTTCAACTGGAATCCGTATCAGGAGGATGAACTCTTCCCGGCTTGACGCTGACCGAGGCTACCGCCGAGGTATCTGTCCGGTCTCGACGAGGAACTGCTCGAGCTGAGTCACAACAAAGCGGTGGTCCTCGACCTGCGGCAACCCGGAGACGGCAACGGTCCCAATACATCCGCTCGTCCCGAGGATGATCGGAAACGCGCCACCATGGGCTGCGAAGACGGCGGTGTCAAGGCGGGAGTCGGTGTCGAAGTCGCCGCCGTCCGCGCGAAACTTGCAGCCCACGTAATACGACGAGTGGCCGTAGCGTTCGACAACTGCGGCTTTGCGCAGGAGCCACCCGTCGTTGTCGGCAGACGATCCCGGCAGCGCGGCGTGGAAGAGGCACTGGCCGCTCCGACGGAGCGAGATCGCAATGGGCAGCTGCGCCTTGAGCGCTTCAGCACGCAAGCGTGAGCCGACGTCCCACGCAGTGGAGTGGTCGAAGGCGGTGAAGACCAATCGGTCCTCCTGCGCAAGCAGTTCCGCCAGCTGCTGGGCGTCTGCGTCGGTCACAAAGGGTGGATGGGCACAACCGCACCGGTGGTGGCACTGACTCTGGCGGCCTCGAGCGCGATTGCTGTGTTGACGGCGTCGTGGGCGTTGACGGGCGGTACGTTGAGACCGCGCACGGCTCTGGCGAACGTGGGATAGAAGAGGTCCCAGCGGCCGCGTTCGGTTGCGTGCACCTGGGATGTTGTGCCGGTGTGGAGCGTGCCGTAGCTGTCGGGCGGCTCAGCGCCCCACCGATCGCCCAGCGTCGCGGGTGTCTCCCCAGCAAGCAGCAGGTTCTCCTGGGTGTCAGCCGGGCCGAGCACGTACGTGGCTGTCGTTCCCGTTACCCGATATCGAGGACCTGGTGCGGACTGGCTCCAGCTGCCCCAGAGCTGGGAGCGCGCACCGCTCGCATGGGTCACCGCCATGAAGACATCGTCCTCGAGCCCCGACTCGCGGATGCGCCATTCGGCATACACGGACGTTGCAGCCCCGAGCAGGAGGAGGGCCTGATCCATCAAGTGGCTCCCGAAGTCGAGCAGCGTGCCACCGCCGGACCGGCCGGGTCCACGCTCGGGGGCCCAGCGCTCGAAACGCGATTCCATTCGCGTGACAGTGCCGAGAGCGCCTCCGTCCACCAGCTTGCGCACCGTGAGAAAGTCGGAATCCCAACGCCGGTTCTGATACGGGCTCAGCACCAGACCGCGTTGGTCGGCCAGCTCGACCGTATGCCGCGCGGCGTCGGGATTGAGCGCGAACGGCTTGTCGCAGACAACCGCTAGCCCGAGTTGCAGCGCCTCCTCGGTGACACTGGAATGCGTGTCTGCCGGCGTGGAGATCGCCACAGCTTCAACACCGGCATCGACGAGCTCCTGGAGCGACCCGAAGGTTCGGGCCCCCGGCACCTCGCGAGCCACAAGCGCCTGCCGTTCCGGGGAGGACGTCATGACCCCGATGAGGTCGCACTCGGGCGCCGCGACGAGGAGCGGCGTGTGGAAGTACCGGCCACCGAACCCATAGCCGACCATGCCGAATTTGACGGGTGTCATTGCCGCGCTCTCGGCGCTCATCGCTCGCCCGGGTAGACGACGCCGACGGCTGCGCGCGCGCCGTCGAGAATCTCGAGGATCGCGATGGTGTCGGCGTGCAGAACGAAGGGACTTTCCATAAGACCCGCGCGCAGGCAGCGCTCGACCTCCTCGATCTCGGGCTGGTAGCCGCGACCGTTGCCGGCGAGCGGATCGGGCGTGTGCACCTCGCCGGCGTGGTTGTGAAGGATGAGGCCGGTCGGGCGGTATGCCTCGGGAAGAAACGAGATCCACCCCTTTGTGCCAAGAATGGCCGCTTCATTGGGAGCGTGGATGAGCGCCGAGGTCCAGAGCTGGGCTCCGGGATGATCGCCGTACATCCACTGCATNNGCATCGCCACGGTCTCGTCGGAGCCTGTGGGGGAGAGCGTGCCCACGGTGCGGACCTCGTCGGGCGGCCCCATGAAGAGATAGGCGAACGTGGCGGGGTAAACCCCGAGGTCGAGCAGTGCGCCACCGCCGTTGGCGAGCTCGTAGAGACGATCCTTGGGATCGAACGCGCGGCCGAGCCCGAACTCGTTGCGCACGCCGCGCACCTCGCCGATCGCGCCGTCGGCGATCAGCTGCTGTGCGTGGCGGATCAACGGGTTGAGGCGAGTCCACATGGCTTCCATCGAGAACACGCCTGCCGCGTCTGCGGCGGCAAACACCTCGCGGGCATTGCGCGCATTGAGGCAGACCGGCTTCTCGATGAGCACCGCCTTGCCCGCCTCGATCGCCAGGAGCGAGTGCTCGCGGTGATGGGGATGGGTGGTGGTGACGTACACGACGTCGACCTCGGGGTCGATGACGAGCGAACGGTAATCGCCATAGCTTCGTGCGGCGCCGTGCTTGGCGGCGAAGCGCGCGGCACGGTCGGCATGGCGCGCAGCGACGGCCGTGACCACGTTGCCAGTGGTGAGGTTGATGTCGCCGCTGACCGTGTCAGCGATGCCGCCGGCGCCGAGGATGCCCCAGCGAATCGGCCGGCCGTCAGCAATGGGTGTTGGCATGGTGCTCGTTTCCTCTATCAGTGGGATTCGCGAGAGACGGTGTCGCCTGTGGACCCGACCAGGAAATCGAGGTCGGCTCCGGTGTTGGCCTGCTGGACGGTCTCAACGTAGAGCCGCTCCCAGCCGCGAAGGGGCTTCGCGTACGCGTTGACGGTCGCCTCGTCCGGTGACCGCGCAGCCAGCTCGTCCGCGGGAATGTCGATGTCGAGTCGCCGGGCGGCGACGTCGAGGATTACGAAATCGCCGGTTCGCAGCAGCGCGAGCGGGCCGCCGGCGGCCGCCTCGGGTGTCACGTGGAGCACCACCGTGCCATACGCGGTCCCGCTCATTCGCCCGTCACAGATGCGAACCATATCGCGCACGCCCTGGCGCAGGAGCTTGGCCGGCAGCGGCATGTTGGCCACCTCGGGCATGCCCGGATAGCCCCTGGGTCCGCAGCCGCGCATGACGAGAATCGAGTCGGCGTCGACATCGAGATCTGGGTCATCGATGCGCGCGTGCATGTCCTCGATGGAGTCGAAGACGACCGCCCGCCCGCGGTGACGGAGGAGATGCGGCGATGCCGCCGCCGGTTTGATCACCGCGCCGTCGGGGGCGAGGTTGCCGTAGATCACGGCGATCCCAGCGTGGGGTTGGAGCGGCTCGTCGCGTGGCCGGATGACCTCGCGATCCCAGATCTGTCCATCAGCGAGATGATCGACAAGCGGTTTGCCCGTGACCGTGAGTGCGGTGGGATCGAGCAGGTCGCGCACCTCCCGGAGCACGGCGTGGAGCCCACCTGCACGGAAGAAGTCCTCCATGAGGAAGCGCCCCGACGGCTGGAGGTCCACGAGCAGCGGGACGCCAGCCCCGGTGGCATCGAAGTCGTCCTGCTTGAGGTCGATGCCGAGCCGTCCCGCGATCGCGAGCAGATGGACCACGGCATTGGTGGAGCCGCCGATCGCGGCGAGCGCGACGATGGCGTTAAGAAACGACCCTCGCGTGAGCAGGCTCGACGGGGTTCGACGCTCGGCGACCATCTCGACAGCGAGACGCCCGGTCTCGTGAGAGCGCTCGAGCAGGCGGCTGTCGGCGGCAGGCGTGCCGGCGAGCCCCGGCAGCACCATCCCGAGCGTCTCGGTGAGCAGCCCCATGGTCGACGCGGTCCCCATGGTGTTGCAGTGGCCGCGGCTGCGAATCATCGACGACTCGGATTGCAGGAACTGCGCCTCTGTCAGTGTCCCGGCTCGGACTTCTTCCGACAGCCGCCAGACGTCCGTTCCGCAGCCAAGTGGCTGGCCGCGGAAGGTCCCGGTGAGCATCGGGCCGCCCGGGATGACCACAGCGGGCAGGTTCACCGACGCGGCCGCCATGAGCAACGCCGGGATCGTCTTGTCGCACCCGCCGAGGAGGACCACGCCATCGATCGGGTTGGCTCGGAGCATCTCCTCGATGGCCATCGCCGCCATGTTTCGCCAGAGCATCGCCGTGGGCCGGACCAGCGTCTCTCCGAGCGAGACCACCGGCAGGTTCAACGGAATCCCGCCTGCTTCGTAGACGCCCTCCTTGACACTCTCGGCAACCTCGTTGAGATGGGCGTTGCAGGGAGTCAGGTCTGAGGCAGTGTTGGCGATGGCGATATGGGGGCGGCCGTCGAAGGCGTGGGCGGGAAGACCGCGACGCATCCATGCCCGATGGATGTAGGCGTTGCGGTCAGTCCCCGAATACCACTGTCCGCTGCGATGCTCCGCCACACTTGACCACCTTTCGACGTACCGGCACGAGGCTCTTGAACGAGGGCCTATATTGTCGAGCCCTGATGGCATCGCGCCGCGCCGACCGACGCGCACGGGCCATGCCGTGAAACGGCTCGACGCCGTGCCCGCCACCGACGAGCGCTATGTGCTCGGCGAAGGGCCCTTCTGGGACGGCGACCGCGACCGGGTGCTCTGGGTCGATATCAACGCCGGAGCGGTGCACGCGGGCAGGCTCGAGGCAAACCGTGTGATCCCGGAGCGGGTGCTCACCTTTGCGGAGACCGTCGGCGCCGTGGTGGCTTCCCGGGATGGCGAACTGCTCGTTGCCGGCGCGCGGCGGCTCTATCGGGTCTCGCCCGGCGGGGCGGTGACGCCCGGCATCGAGATCATCGCTGACGCAACGGCGAGCCGTCTCAATGACGGCGGCTGCGATCCGGCTGGTCGTTTCCTGGTCGGAAGCCTGGCGCTCGACGGCAGGACCAACCAGGAGGTCCTCGTGCGAATCGAGAACGGCGGCCATCTCCGCGTGATCGACGACGACCTCGGCCTCTCCAACGGCCTGGCGTTCACGCCCGACGGTCGCGCGCTCTACAGCGTCGACACCACGGCCGCGACAGTGTCGATTCGCGATTACGACGCCGGTAGCGGCGCGGTCGGACCCCGCCGCGAGTTCCTGCACCTGGACAGCAAGCCGGATGGCCTCTGCGTCGACGAGCAGGGCAACCTCTGGATCGCGATCTGGGGAGCTGCGCAGGTGCGCTGTTACTCAGCCGCAGGCGAGCAGATCGCCGTCGTCGACGTGGATGCGCCGAACACCACGAGCGTCGCGTTTGTCGGCGCGGANNTACCCGGATTCGGGCCGGTTGTTCCTGGCAGACGTCGGCGTCCGGGGATCACCCGTCCCGCGCTGGGCAGGCACGGCCTCGCCGGCGGAGGCCGACATCTGATGAAGGCATTCGTCGTCACGGCGCCGGGCGAGGGAGCTGTTGAGGACGTTCCAGATCCCGTCGCTGCACCTCGTCAGGTGGTCGTCGACATCCACCACGCCGGCGTCTGTGGAACGGACCACGAGTTCTGGACGGGGGAGATGGCGTATCTGCATCAGGGCCACGCTGCGTATCCGCTTCGCCTCGGCCACGAGTGGTGCGGCGTGGTCTCTGCTGTGGGCGCCGGCGTTGACCCGGCATGGCTGGGACGCCGGGTCACGGGGGACACCATGCTCGGCTGCGGGCACTGCCAGCGGTGTCTCTCGGGACACCACAACGTCTGCGAAGACCGCCTCGAGATCGGTATTCGTGGGGGTTTCCCCGGTGCGCTTGCGGAGCAGCTCGCCGTACCGGCTTCCTCGTTGTTCGACCTGCCCACTACCGTCGATGACACTGCCGGGGCGATGGTCGAACCAGGCGGCAACGCACTGCGTTCGGTCGGCGCGGCGGCTCTCGCACCAGGTGACCGCCTCCTCATTCTCGGGACTGGGACCATGGGGCTCCTTTCCGCCAAGTTCGCCCGCGCCGGTGGAGCAGAGGTCCACCTCATGGGTCGATCAGCGCAGGGCACCGAGTTCGCAGGCGGGCTCGGGTTCGCCGGCGTCTGGTATCGAGATACGTTGCCCGCGCTGCGATGGGACGCGGTCATCGACGCTTCGAATGCCGCTGAGCTCCCTGCACTGGCTCTTGACCTCGTCGAGCCGGGCAAGCGAGTCGTGTACCTCGGGATCTCCGGGACCCCCAGCCTCATCGACACCCGCACCGTGGCGCTCAAGGACGTGACCGCGGTCGGGATCCTCGCGGCGTCGCAGGGGCTGGCGGGAACCGTGGCGCACTATGCGGCGGGCTCAGTCGATCCCAAGCCCCTGGTCGCCGCGACTGTCAGCCTCGACCGAGTCGGAGATGTCCTGTCCGGATGGCGTCCCGAGGGTGCCTCGGCCGGACCCAAAATTCACGTCGATCCGCGTCTGTCCAGCCAAACCACGTAAAGAGTGCAGCCATATGAATGACTTCGAGGGACTGGTCGCGGTGATCACCGGCGGGGCGAGCGGCATCGGCGCCGCCACAGCGACGCAACTTCGCGAGCGCGGTGCGCGGGTCGCGGTGCTCGATCGCGCGTACACGGTCGTGAATCAGGCGGCGGCGCTCGAGGTGCCGTGTGACGTCGCGGATCCGCCGTCCGCCCGATCGGCGATCGATACCGTGGCGGCGACGCTCGGATCCATCGACATCCTGGTCAACAACGCGGGCATCGGCGCCGCGGGTGACGTCGCGCAGAACGACGACCACGAATGGCAGCACGTCCTGAGCGTCAACGTCATCGGCATTGCCCGCGTCACGCGCGCGGCATTGCCGTTCCTGCTCCAGTCCGGCCACGCGGCCATCGTCAACACGTCGTCAGTGCTTGCCGACGTGGGCGTGCCGCAGCGCGCGCTGTACTCAGCAAGTAAGGGCGCGGTCCGGTCGCTGACCCTGGCGATGGCGGCAGACTTCGTCAAACAGGGCATCCGGGTCAACGCCGTCACGCCCGGAACGGCTGACACACCGTGGGTGCAACGACTGCTCGACCAGGCGCCTGATGCGCAGGCGGCTGCAGCAGCGCTCCGCGCGCGCCAGCCGATGGGACGCCTCGTCACTGCCGATGAGGTCGCGCACGCCATCGCATACCTCGCCAGCCCGCTCTCCGGCTCGACGACCGGCACGATCCTCGGCGTCGACGGAGGGATGGCCGGCGTGCGCCTGAGCTAGGGACGGCGGGCATGCTCAAACGCCGACCCGATGGGTCCAGTTGCCCGAGACCATCGTGGCCACGACGGGCATGGTGCGCAGGGCGCGTGCGTCGGCAGTAAAGGGATCGCCGTCCAGGACCATGAGGTCCGCGATGTCGCCCTCGCCCAGCGTCAGGCTGCCTCGCCCCGGCGGCATTGACGCGGCCAACGCGTCGGCAGTGGTGATCTCCTGCTCCGGATGCCAGCGCGGACGCTCATCGCGACTGCGGTGCACGGCAGCGGCGATCGCGACCCACGGATCGAGCGGCGCGACGGGCGCGTCCGACCCCAAGGTGAGGACGGCGCCCGCGTCGAGGAGGGAGCGGAGCGGGAAAGCACGCGCCGTCCGGCCGGCCCAGTAGTGATCGGCAACGTCACGATCGTCCAGCGCGTGCTCCGGCTGGACGCTCGCGATCAATGCCAGCTGCGCGAATCGCGGCACGTCGCTGTCGTCGAGCAGTTGCGCGTGCTCGACGCTCCCGCGAGCTCCTGTGCGCGCGAATGCCTGGATGACCATGGAATTCGCCGCGTCGCCGATGGCATGCACCGCACAATCGAACCCCGAATCGTTCGCGCGGACCATGAGCCGTGACAGCTCATCGAGGTCAACCAGCAGCACCCCTCGTTCCTCTGCCGCCGCGCCAGTCACCGCGTGATACGGGTCGTGGCAGAACGCGGTGCGGGTGTTGAGCGAACCGTCGGTGATGACCTTGAGCGGACCGACGCTCAGCAATCCGTCTGTTCCGTCAACGATGTCACCGGTGTGGAGGCGCCGCGCGATCGCGTCATCGAGATGCTCGGGCCAGACCGCGCTGATGACTCGAAGCCGTCGATTGCCGCCGGCGATGCGGCGTCGCCATGTATCGAGTGACCACGGTCTCTCCATGTCGACGATGCCCACCAGGCCGCGTGCGGCAGCGGCCCTTGTCGCATCAACGCAGCACGCGTCCGTGACCGATTCGGCGACGTTGCCCACCGCCGCGATCACGCTCATCGCTGCGTCTTCGCGCAGCAGACCGGTCGCATCATTCGCATATCCGTAACGCCGGAGCGCCGCGGTGTTGAGCCAGACACTGTGAAGGTCCGCACTGATCAGCACCACCGGAACCTCGCCGGACTGCGCGTCGAGTGTCTCGCGACCTGGAGCATCCGGCCAGAGCGCATCGCGGAATCCGTATCCCACCACCGGACCGTCGGTTGCGCGCGGGCGCGTGCCGATGTGCATGGCGACCAGTCGCGCAGCGGCGCTCGCCGACTCGGCGTCAGCAAGCGGCAGGCGCGCCCGGACCTGCGCCCACTGCTCGAAATGGACGTGCCGGTCCCAGAGCCCGGGCAGCACATAGCGGCCCTCAACATCGAGCACTTCAACAACACCCGTGTGGTCGTCGACTTCCCCGACGCGGGCAATCCGGCCGCCCGCAACCAGGACGTCCTGGAGTGGCCCTTGCGGGGCGATGCGCGCGTGACGAAGCAGGACGCCGGTCACGGTGCGACACTCACGGCGTCGGGGCACGATGCCGCGTGCGTTCTCATGGCGCAGCCCGGTATTTCCAGAGTTGTGGAAGCAAGGCACTCAGCACCGCCGTCCCAACCACACACAGGATGCCACCGCTCACGACCGACGCCCTCACCCCGGCGAGCGATCCCACGATCCCGGCCTCGAGGTTGCCCATCGCCGGTCCCGACGTGTAGCTGATCATCTCGATACCGGCAAGACGGCCGCGCATCGCGTCAGGAATCGTCTGGTTCCACAGCGTGGAACGAAACAGCCCGCTGATCATGTCGGCCGCACCTGCCGCGGCGAGCGCGAGCAGCGCCACCCACAGTGAGGGAGCAAAGCCGAACGCCACAATCGCGATACCCCAGCTCGCTGCCGCGAAGGCGATTGCACGTCCGTGGTGACGCACCGATCGTGTCCACCCGCTCGTGGCCGTCGCGAGCAACGAGCCCACCGACGGCGCCGTATAGAGGAGTCCGAGCACGGCCGGACCGCCGAGTCCGGACGCGATCTGCGGAAACAGCGCCATGGGCATCCCGAAGAACATCGCATTGATGTCCACCAGGTACGAGCCGAGCAGGTCCGGGCGGCTTTTGGCGTATCGCAGTCCGGCGAGTGCCGCCCGGAGGTTGACTCCCTCCGCGTCCGGGGCCGGAGGCACAGCTCGCATCAACGTCAGCGCCACCGTCGCAACCAGAAATGTCGCCACATCGACTCCGTAGGTCAACGGCAATCCAACTGTCGCGATGAGAATGCCGGCGACCGGCGGCCCGAGCACCTGGCCGAGGTTGCCACGGAGCGACTCCAGCGCTGCGGCCGCCGTGAGCCGGTCGCGGGCGACGAGGCGGGGAACGAGCGCATCGAGCGACGGCCGCTCCAGCGCGTCGACGCCAGCCGCGGCGACAACCGCGACGAACAGCACCCAGAGCTGCGGATGCGGCAGCGCGGCATTGACAACCAGGACAGCGACGACGCCGCACGCGCTGACCTGGGTGATACGCACCATGCGGCGCCGGTCGACGGCATCGGCGAGCGCGCCTCCGACGAACGACATCAGCAGGATCGGGATCAGCTCGGCGAGACTGACCAGTCCGACCACCAGTGAAGACCGGGTGAGCTCGTACACCTGGAACGGTACCGCTACGTACGTGATCATGCTGCCGGCGAACGACACACCCTGCCCGATGAAGAGCAGCCGGAACTCTCGTGACTCGCGAAGCGGTGTGACGTCGACGGCGAACGATGTCAGCCGCCGGCGCAGCGGCGACCGCCCATCGACTGCCGAGTCACCGGCCGGAACCGTCTCCATCTGCGGATCCGGCGTTGCGCGCGTGTGCGGCTGTGGTTCGTCAGGCACCGCGCGACTCTGCGGCCTCGACAGTGGAGCGCGTCGGCTCAGCCGGCCGATCGACGCGTGCGGGAGGCGGAGCGGCACGGACGCAACGGCCAGAGGTAGCACCCTCCTACGTACGTGAGCGCTACGGCCGGGGAAACTTGACCGAACAGGTCGGGATTCCTTACCATCGACGCTGATGGGCACCAGGGCTCTCGGATTGACGCGCTGCCGGTGGCTCGACCACGGCTGCTGCGGCTCCGCCATCTGTAGTCACTAGCCGGCGACCCTGCGCTTCCCGCTCGGCGGGAGCACCTCGACCGTCTACATCAATAACCGTGATCAATTTTTGAGGTATGTCATGTCTGCCACCGATGAGCTACTCAAGAACAACGAACGCTACGCGGCCACCTTCAACAAGGGGGACACACCACTTCCTCCCGGACGCGGCCTTGCTGTCGTCGCGTGCATGGATGCGCGGTTGCACGTCAGCGCAATCCTCGGTCTCGAGGTCGGTGACGCGCACATCATTCGCAACGCCGGCGGTGTCGTGACCGAAGACGCCATCAGGTCACTGGTCATCTCGCAGCGTCTGCTCGGAACCAAAGAGATCATCCTCATCCATCACAGCGACTGCGGCATGGTCACCTTCACTGACGATGCGGTCAAGGCGCAGATCAAGGAGGACACGGGCATCCGTCCGCCGTTCTCGCTAGAGGCGTTCCCTGACGCCGCCGACGATGTGCGCCAGTCGATCGCTCGCATCAAGGCGAGCCCGTTCATCCNNGTCGAGGGCAGGGGCTCCACCGCGGCGTGTTCCCAAGGCACCGGCCATACTCCGTGACGCGTGACACCAGAAGAGCAGGCAGCGCTGACCGACGCCGACCGATAGTCGTGCAGGCGCAACGCCGAGTCGAAGGCGTACATCATGTTTCTCGCAGAGCTGGAACGCTTCGAACATGTGCATTTGCACGTTGTTGCTCGCCCCCGACGCTGCTGAGCTCCGCGACATTGCGGTGTTCGAGTTTGCTGAAGCGTCCTGCCGCCGAGTGGGTCCCTGACGTCGAGACGGACGCGTTTGCGCTGCGCATCGCGGCTCGTCTGAGCGCCGCACGCGACGATTGACCTCATCGGCGAGGCAGTCACACACTCGTTACACATCCCTGGACAGGCCCGCCCCTCCCGCGCTCAATCTCAAACAGACTGGGTACGCTCCGCGCACATGTCGGGTGCGACAAAAGTTGCGCACAGGCATGTCCCTTAGTGCACATACAACGTACGCGGTTGTCCACATTGTTCACAGGCTTGTGCGTGTCAAACGCGTCGTGCGCGACATGCACGCACATTGCGGTCAGACGGTTGACAGGGGGTCATGGCCGCGGCGTACACTCCTCAGGTGACATCGGAGGTGGGCATGTCGAGGCATTCACAGCGAACCACCATGCCGCGACGCATCTGCGCACGGGTCGGTTGTGGCGAACCTGTCCACAAGCCCACGGCGAAGTACTGCAGCATCAAATGTTGCTCGATCGATCCGGCGCGTCACGAACGTCTGCGCAACCAGGCACGTCGCGCAGCAGCGCGTCCCATTCCGATGTTGCGTCAACTTCGCTTCGACTTCCAGCCCACCGGCTTTGATCCCGAGGCGCAGCTGAGTCAGTTGTGCCAGGCACGCGAGGACGTCCCCTCGGGCATGTCGCGCCTCACCGGCTGAGCGCTCACCCGTCGATCGTGGAACGCGCGGGGCGGACTGCGTAGAATCGGCGTCCCATGCCTGACGAGATCGTTGACGACGCCGCGGAAGCAGGCGCCCCACTCCCGGCGCCGCCGGAACCGACACTCGAGATCCTTCGGCACAGTGGCGCACACCTGATGGCGGCCGCGGTGGTCGATCTCTTTCCGGGTGCCCAGTACGACGTCGGCCCGGCGATCGAGGACGGCTTCTTCTACAACTTCCGTCTTCCGGAGGGCCGTCACTTCGTTGACGACGACCTGCCACTCATCGAGACGCGCATGGGTGAGCTTGCCGCCAAGACCATTCCCTTCGTGCAGGAAGTGGTGCCACGCCAACAGGCGATCGACCTGTTCACCGCCATGCGCCAGGACTTCAAGGTCGACATCATCGAGCGGCTACCGGACGAGGTGACCACGGTGAGCATCTATCGCACAGGTGACTTCGTCGACCTGTGCCGGGGTCCACACGTGCCCGACACCGGATGGCTCAAGGCGATCCGCGTGCTCCGTGTCGCCGGCGTCTACTGGCGTGGCGACGCGCGCAACGAGCAGCTCCAGCGTGTGTACGGCACGGCGTGGTTTACGCAGGAAGAGCTCGACGCGTACATGCACCGCCTCGATGAGGCGCGCAAGCGCGATCACCGCCGGCTCGGCGCCGAGCTCGACCTCTTCTCGTTTCCCGACGAGATCGGCTCGGGGCTCCCGGTGTTTCACCCCAACGGTGGCCTCGTGCGCAAGCTCATGGAGGATTACTCGCGGCAGCGGCACGAGGAAGCCGGCTACTCATTCGTGAACACACCGCACATCACCAAGGAAGACCTGTTCAAGGTCTCCGGTCATCTCGAGTGGTTCGCCGAAGGGATGTTCCCGCCGATGGAGCTCGACGAGGGCACCAAGTATTACCTCAAGCCGATGAACTGCCCGATGCACATCCTCATCTACCGGAGCAGGATGCGTTCGTATCGCGAGTTGCCGTTGCGACTCTTCGAGTTCGGCAGCGTCTATCGCTACGAGAAGTCGGGCGTTGTCCACGGACTCACCCGGGTACGCGGACTCACCATGGATGACGCGCACATCTTCTGCGCGCGCGAGCAGATGATGGGAGAGCTCATCTCCCTGCTCGACTTCACGCTCGGGCTGCTCCGCGACTTCGGCCTCACCGACTTCTACCTGGAGCTGTCGACCCGGCCGGAGCACAAGGCGGTTGGCACGATTGACGAGTGGGACGTGGCCACCAACGCGCTGCGCCAGGCCGCTGAGGGCCGCAACCTGGAGCTCGTGCTCGACGAGGGTGGGGGCGCGTTCTACGGACCCAAGATCTCCGTGCAGGCACGCGACGCGATCGGCCGGACCTGGCAGATGTCGACGATCCAGGTGGACTTCCAGTTCCCCCAGCGCTTCGACCTGCACTTCATCGACGACACCGGCGCCGAGCAGCAGCCGATCATGATCCATCGCGCCCTCTTCGGATCCATCGAGCGCTTCTTCGGCATCCTGCTCGAGCATTACGCGGGCCACTTCCCGTTGTGGCTGGCGCCGGTGCAGTGCGCGATCGTCCCCGTGCAGGACGACAGCGAGGAAGTAATGTCGTACATAGGGAGTCTCGCCGCGGACATGCGCGCGCGTGGGTTGCGCGTGTCGGTCGACGAGCGCCACGGTGAGCGCATGCAGGCGCGCGTGCGCGATGCGGAGCTCAAGCGCATCCCATATGTCGTGGTCATCGGCAAGCGCGATGTCGAACGCGGTGACGGGGTGGTTCGCGTCCGCGACGTGCGCCGCAATGTCCAGGAGGACATCTCGACCGGCGCGCTCATCGATCGCCTGGTCGCCGAGGTGAGCGAGCGGCGTCCCGAGTGAGACGGCCCCGGCCGCGCAGCGCGCCGGACCTGCTCGCCGTTCACGCTCCGCTTCGTGGCGAGGCCAAGCTGCGCGCAGCACTGGCCGGCTTCGACGTGCGCGTGTCTGGCAGGGTCTGCCTCGACCTCGGCGCCGCGGCCGGCGGGTTCACCCGTGTCCTGCTCGAATCGGGGGCATCGCGCGTGTACGCGGTCGACGCCGGGTTCGGTCAGCTGCTCGGGTCGCTTCGCCAGGATCCGCGGGTCGTGAACCTCGAGGCCACCAACGTCGCGGCTCTCGACGCACGCCGCGTGCCTGACGCGATCGAGGTGGTCACCGTCGACGTCTCATACCTCGCGCTCGCCGCAGCCGCGGCCCAGCTCGACCGCATCACGCTCGCACCGGGCGCCGACCTGATCGGATTGGTGAAGCCGATGTTCGAGTTGCGGCTGGCCACCGCTCCCACCGATCCGACGCTCGTCGACGCGGCCACGGAGCGGGCCGCCGCCGGCATCGTCGCGGCCGGCTGGGACGTCATCGGCACGATGCCCTCACCGGTCCTCGGTGGGCGAGGGGCCGTCGAGGCCCTGCTGCACGCGCGCAGATCACCATGACACCACAGCAGGTTTGGGCCTCCCGCGACCGTGTTATATTCATCGCCCGACGCCTGTCGAAGGCGCCGCAAAGCAGGACCGCCAGGTACGGTCCTCACCTTCCGGGCTTGCCTTGAAGGTCCAGCACCCGAACCCTGGATAGCGGAACCGCTGTCCAGTTTTTTATATCCACAAGGAGGCCGCGCCGATCGCATTCCGAGAGCTCAGGGTTAATGACCAGATCCGCATCCCTTCCGTCCGCCTCTTCGACGACACCACGGGCGAGCAGCTGGGAATCGTCACCATCGAGCGGGCGCGGGAGCTCGCAGCCCAGCGTGAACTGGACCTGGTCGAGGTAGCCCCCCAGGCCCAACCGCCGGTGGCCCGTCTCATGGACTACGGACGATTCAAGTTCGAAGCCCTGAAGAAAGAGAAGGAAAGCCGCAAAGAGCACAACACCATCAACGTCAAGGAGATGAAGCTGCGTCCGAAGATCTCGGAGCACGACTTCCAGACCAAGTTCGGGTCAGTTCGCCACTTCCTTCATGACGGTGACAAGGTCAAGCTCACGATCATGTTCCGCGGACGCGAGATGGTCCACCAGGAGTACGGGCGCAAGCTCCTTGACCGGATGGCCGAGGAACTGAAAGAGGTGGCGATCATCGAGCGGACCCCTCTCGTGGAGGGCCGCAACATGATCATGATCATGAGCCCGCTCAACAAGAAGCACGCAAAAGGCGACCAGCACAGCAACGAGAGGCGTCCAACCCAGGAAGTGGAGGTGAGCGTCACCGTTCCGGAAGAAGACGATGCCGCCGCCGAAACAGGGAGCAACAACGACAATGCCGAAGATACGAACCCATAAGGGAACCGCCAAGCGGCTCCGCGTGACCTCGACTGGAAAGGTCATGCGGCGCAAGGCGTTTCGCTCGCACATGCTCGAGCACAAGAGCGCCAAGCGCAAGCGCCAGTACCGGATGCAACACGAGGTGTCTGCATCGGATCGCCGCAAGGTGATCCGGCTTGCACCCTATCTTTAGGAGGGCGATATGGCCAGAGTGAAGCGTGGGGTGACGGCCAAGGCTCGCCACCGCAAGATCCTCGAGATGGCGGAGGGGATGCAGGGAGCCCGCCACCGGCTCTACAAGAACGCCAACGAGGCGGTCATGCATTCGCTCGCCTACGCATACCGCGACCGCAAGCAGCGCAAGGGCGATATGCGCACCCTCTGGATCGCGCGCATCAACGCCGCCGCACGCCAGAACGGCCTTGCGTACAACCAGTTCATGCATGGGCTCAAGGAGGCGGGCGTCGAGGTGAATCGCAAGATGCTCGCCGACATCGCGGTCAAGGACTCCGGCTCGTTTCAGCAGCTCGTCGAAGTCGCCCGGGGCGCCCTCACCAAGGCGTGACCGCCGACCTCCACAGCGTGGCGGCGGAAGCTCTGGAGGCAGTCGCCGCCGCGCCGGACGTCACCGCGCTCGAAGCGGTACGGACCAGGTACCTCGGGCGGGGTGATGGCGAGCTCACGTCGTTCCGGCGAGGGCTCGGCAAGATCCCCGACCCCGACGGCCGCCGCCAGATGGGTCAGATGGTCAACGAGCTCGTCCAGCGGGTCGGCGACGCGCTCGACGAACGGCAGCGCGACATCGAGCGCTCCGCTCGCGCGCAGAGCCTCTCTGCGGAGGCGCTCGACCTCACCCGCCCGGCGCCCCCGTTGCGACGCGGACGCCTGAGCCCGGTGACGCTCGCCGCCCGCGAGATGCGGCGGATCTTCGGGATGCTCGGCTTCGAGGCCGTCGACGGACCGGAGGTCGAGTACGACCGGTACAACTTCACCCTGGTCAACCAGCCCCCGGGCCACCCGGCGCGCGACTCGCAGGACACGTTCTATATCGATGACTGGCGGCTGCTCCGCACGCACACCTCGCCGGTGCAGATCCGCAGCATGCTGATTCGCGGCGCGCCTCAAAGGGTGATCGCGCCCGGCAAGACGTACCGTCGCGATCACGACGCGACCCACATGCCGATGTTCCACCAGGTCGAGGGCCTCTGCATCGACGAGGGGATCGCGGTCAGTGACCTCAAGGGGACCCTCGAGTACTTCGCTCGCTCGTTCTTCGGTGCGGGCTCGGCGCTGCAGTGGCGTCCCCACCATTTCCCGTTCACCGAGCCGTCGCTCGAAGTCGACATCCAGTGCCGCCGCGACAA